>JBAWHH010000462.1:0-3028 GCA_049593715.1 Rhodocyclaceae bacterium | reverse complement strand
GATCATTTCCCAGGATACCAGCGCCTATGGCGTCGATCTCAAATACCGCACCGGTTTCTGGGACGGCCGGCCATTGCGCACGCGACTCTTGGACCTTGCGCAGGCGCTGGGCGAACTGGGCATCTGGATCCGACTCCATTACGTGTACCCCTATCCTTCCGTGGATGACCTGATTCCGCTGATGGCGGAAGGCCGGATACTCCCGTATCTCGACGTGCCGTTCCAGCATGCCAGTTCCCGCATCCTCGGCCAGATGAAGCGCCCGGCTTCGAGCGAAGACATCCTGGCGCGGGTGCGCGGCTGGCGCGCGATCTGCCCGGACCTTACTATCCGCAGCACCTTCATCACCGGGTTTCCCGGCGAGACCGATGCCGACTTCGAGGAACTGCTGCAGTTTCTCGAAGAGGCACAACTGGACCGGGTTGGGTGCTTCGCCTACTCGCCGGTGGATGGGGCGGCGGCAAACGCGCTGCCGGGATTGCCCCCGGAAGAGGTCCGGGAAGAGCGGCGCGCGCGCCTGATGGAGTTTCAGGAAGACATCAGCGCGGCGAGACTGGAGGGCAAGATCGGCCGCACGATGGACGTGATCGTCGATGAAGTGGATGACAGCGGCGCTACGGCGCGGTCGGCGGCCGACGCTCCCGACATCGATGGTCTGGTGTACGTGACGGACGGGGAGGAACTGGCGGTTGGCGACGTCGTCTCGGTCACCGTCACCGACTCCGATACCCACGACCTGTTCGCCCGGCTCCTGCGATGAGCCTCACCACGCACCAACCGAAAGTCGGCCTCGTGCTGGGCAGCGGTTCCGCCCGCGGGTGGGCCCACATCGGGGTGATCCGAGCGCTGGCCGAGGCCGGGGTGGTGCCCGACGCCATCTGCGGTTGCTCGATCGGCGCGTTCGTTGGCGCTGTCCACGCCGATGGCGACTTGGCCAAGCTGGAAGACTGGGTCTCGGGACTGGCATGGCAGGACGTCGTGTCTCTGCTGGATGTCAGCCTGAAGGGCGGCTTCATCAAAGGGGCCAAGCTGATCCAGTATTTCGAGCGCAATTTCGTCGATCGCGACTTCGCCCAACTGCCAGTGCCTTTCGCGTGCGTGGCGACGAATCTGGAAACCGGGCGGGAAGTCTGGCTGAGGGAAGGCAGCGTGGCCCACGCCGTGCGTGCCTCCATCGCTTTGCCGGGGCTGTTCACGCCGGTAGCCCACGAAGGCGGTTTCCTCATCGACGGCGGCCTGGTGAATCCGGTGCCGGTCTCCCTCTGCCGCGCCATGGGCATGGACGTGGTGATCGCCGTTGATCTGAACTCCGACATTCTCGGGCGCCACTTGCAGAAGGCGGCGAACGAGCGGCCGGAGGAAAACGAAGTGAGCTGGACCCAGCGCGTCCTGGAGCGCTTCGGCGTCGCTCCCGACACCCTGGCGCTGGAGACGGGTGACTCGCCTTCCCTGGTGACGGTGCTCGCCACCAGCATCAACATCATGCAGGTGCGCATCGGGCGCAGCCGTATGGCTGGAGACCCGGCGGATGTGCTGATCGCTCCGCGTTTGGCGCATCTGGGCCTGATGGATTTTCACCGCGGCGCGGAGGGGATTGCCGAAGGGCGTGCCGCCGTGGAGCGCAGCTTGCCCGGCATCCTGCACGCCCTGGGGAGAGCACCCTAGTGGCAGATCCCATCGTCGACCGCCTGCGCGATTTGTTGGGCGACACGGCGGTCGTCGCCGATGCGGAAGGAATGGCTGCCCACCTGGGCGACTGGCGTGGCCGTTACCGCGGTGCCGCCCGCTGTGTCGTCAAGCCTGCCACCACCGACCAGGTGGCTGCGGCGGTGGCGCTACTGGCGGGCGCGGGCATCCCCATCGTGCCTCAGGGCGGCAATACGAGCTTGTGCGGCGGCGCAACGCCGGACGGGACGGGCTCCGCCGTGCTCATCAATCTGTCGCGGATGGACCGCATCCGCGACGTCGACGTTGCCAATAACACCATTACGGTGGAGGCAGGGTGCCTGCTCCAGCGTGTTCAGGAGGTGGCTGTGGCGGCGGGCCGTCTCTTTCCGCTGAGCCTCGCCGCTGAAGGTAGCACCCAGATCGGGGGTAATCTTTCCACCAATGCCGGCGGGGTGCATGTATTGCGCTACGGCACCATGCGCGATCTCACGCTGGGGCTGGAAGTGGTGCTGCCCGATGGTCGCGTCTGGGATGGTCTGCGTGGCTTGCGCAAGGACAACAGCGGTTACGATTTGAAGCACCTGTTCATCGGTGCGGAGGGCACGCTGGGCATCGTCACCGCCGCCGTGCTGAAGCTTTTTCCCCTGCCAGTGTCGTCGGCCGTGGCCTGGGTCGCCCTGCCGTCGGTTCAGGCGGCGGTGGACCTGCTGGGCGCCATGCGCGGGCGATTCGGCGAGCGCATCACCGCCTTCGAGCTTGTTGGACTGTCTGCCCTGCAGGTGGCAATCCGCAACATCCCTGACGCCCGCGCGCCGCTTGCCCTCACCGCGCCCTGGTACGCGCTGATCGATGTTGCGGAGACCGTTCCCGGACTGGGGCTCGAAGGCCTGCTGGACGCGGCGCTGACCGCCGAACTCGCCGGCGGACACATTCTGGACGCCGTGATCGCCCACAATCTGACCCAGGCCGAGGATTTCTGGCGCTTGCGGGAGAACATGTCCGAAGCCCAGCGCATCGAAGGGCCAAGCATCAAGCACGACATCGCCGTACCGGTGAGCCGCATTCCGGCCTTCATCGAGCGTGCCGATTCGGCACTGGCGGAACGCTTTCCCGCGCTGAAGGTCGTGGCCTTCGGCCATGTCGGGGACGGCAACCTGCACTACAACCTCTACCAGCCGGGTGAGAAGTCCGCGGACAGGCTGTTCGGCCAGACAGCCGCCGTAGGTAGCGTTGTCTACGACATCGTCGACGAACTGAGCGGATCCATTTCCGCCGAGCATGGCCTGGGGCAACTCAAGCGGGACGAGATCCTGCGCCACAAGAGCGACGTGGAAATGGATCTGATGCGCCGGGTGAAGAA
>JBAWHH010000461.1:0-2658 GCA_049593715.1 Rhodocyclaceae bacterium | reverse complement strand
CGCCATCATCCCGAGCACCCCGTTCATCGGTGTGCGGATCTCGTGACTCATGTTGGCGAGAAACTGGGACTTGGCTACGTTGGCCACTTCCGCCTGGTCTTTGGCCGCACGCAGTGCCGTGTTCTGGGTGACCAGGCGCCGCGTCAACTCGTCCAGGACATGTACGACTGACGTTACGTCGTCAGATTCCGGTGTAATGATGGCCCCGCCCGTGGCGACAACGGCGATGTTCTGGGCGCGCTCCCGCAACTGGCGCAGGGGCTTGAGCGCATAGCGCAGGGTGCCCACCGCCAACAGAATGATCCCGAGCAACACCGCCAGGGAGTAGATGGCCGACTCCCGATACCCCGCCTCCAACTGAGCGTAGGCCGAAGCGCTGTCGATCTGCGCAAGCACCACCCAGGCCTCGTCGACGAGGAGAATCGGCAGATAGGCAAGGGTCTTTCGAGCCGAGGCGTCCTCACGGTAGATGGGGATCTTCTGGCCGAATGCGGCCGTGACTGCCGCCTCGTCGGCCTGTATGGCTGGGGCATTGCTGGCCGCCGCGATGTGTGCGGAGCGCGGCACGAGCGCCAGATCTGCGCCGACTTGTGCGCTGAGCCTGCGCAGAAGTTGATCGTTCAGGCGTACGCCCACGACGATGGTGCCAACGATCCGATTGCCAGCTCGCAACGGCTGAATGTCTTTGATGACCACGCCTGCGGCATCGCGGGTCGCGGTGAGCATGCCGTTGCCCGCCAAGGCTTCTTCGACACCCCACCCTTTCAACCGATCGCCGCGGCGGGAAGGTTCCTGCAGGCGATACACCACCGTACCCTTTTCGTCCGTCACTTCCAGAACGTCGACGGACCATGCCTGTTGCACCGGCCCCAGGGCGGCGGTGATCAAGGGCGTGCGAGCGGGTTCTTTGCGGGCCAATCCAGCCGCCAAGCCCGGGTGCGCCTGAAGCAACTTGGCGACCAGGGTGGCGCGCGCGCTTTGTTGCGCGATCAGCGCCTCGATGATTTTGCCGACGCTCTTGACCTTGTCGATCTCCCGCTGCTGCACGGTCGCGCGCAGCGTCTCCTTGGAGATGCGGTAATTCACGCCCTGGGAGAGCGCAGCGAGGCAGAAGAAGACCAGCGCAACCCGCCCCGCCGTGCCGAACGGGATCTTCATCGCGGCACCGACGGGCGGAAAAGTATGCGGCTCAACGCAGAGGCCCGGAGAGGGCAGAACGGATCAGCGACTGGCACTATCCGGCAAAACGCCATGATCCTGGAGAATGCGCCGACCTTCTGGCGACTGGACGAAACGCAGGAAAGCGCGGCCCGCATCGGTGAGCGCGCCAGGTTTGTAGATGAGGCCAAATTCCAGCCAAAGGGAATAGCGGCCGGATTTGAGGTTTTCCGGCGTGGGCGCTATACCGTCAAGCGAGAGGATGGCCAGCTTGCTCCTGGCCGCCTCGAGGGCCGAGCGGTTCAGGAATCCCAGGCTGGTGGGGTAGCGATCGAGCAGTTCAATCAAATGCGGATCCAGGTGGACAGTCTTGACTCCGTCGGAGAACTGTATGTTTGCGAAGCCAGCGATCGCGCGATCGATCACTTGGCGCGAAGCGTCCGTCGGCTCGCGTCCAATCGCGCGGATCGGGCCAGGTTTGCCGCCCAGTTCCCGCCAGTCGGTCACCTTGCCGACGTAAGCCGCGACCACCTGGTCCCGGGTCACGTTCTTGATCGTTACCCCCGCGCCAGCGACGAATACCACCGCGTCGCGGCCCAAGGCGGTGTAGCTGAGCCCACGCTCCCGCTCGGCCGGCTTGAGCGGCCTGCCGACCCGACCCAGCGTCGCAGTGCCTTCCTCGACCTCCCGCAGCGCCCCGGCCGTACCGCTGGAGGAGGGGATCGTCACGTGGTGTTTGCTCTGCTGGGCGTTGAAGGCTTTCGCCAGTTCGTCCAGGACGTACTCCGGATTGCCACTGCCAGGGATGGTCAGCTCTTCGGCGAATCCCGCAATGGCGAACGACATCAGCAGCACGCAGGCAAGCAGCAGGCGATTCAAGGTATTCATTTGTGTGGATCTTCTTGAAGTAGGTCCATCTGAGATCAACTGTGCGGTCTCGATACCGAATTCGAGGAAATGCTGTGCGGTCGGCTCGCAGTCCTGCCGAACGCGGCTGGTCCAGTGGGTGAAAGATTGCTTATCCGAATTCGTTTCGACATCCGCTGAACCACCTCCGCGAATTTAACGACTTAACGGGACGTCCCTTGACGTTTGGCCGGGAGCCTTCGCCGCAAAGCGAACAAGCGCAGATTCACCGGGCCACGACAGGGATTGGACGTTCGCCGCTTGCCCCGGCCTCAAGGGAGAGCAACCGTGTCTGGCGTCAAGCGATTTTCGGGTTCCAAGGGGCGTTATTTTTTATCACGGCGTTCATGATCGTGAGTAGCTTGCGCATGCACGCCACGATCACGACCTTGGGGGGCTTGCCGGCTTGGCGCAGACGCTGGGCGAAAGTTTTGATCGTCTCGTTGGAACGTATCGCCGCCAGAGCCGCCATGTACAGCACCGCGCGCACGTCTGCGCGTCCGCCCCAGATACGCCGGCGCCCCCGATGCTTGCCTCTATCGTTGGCCAGTGGCGCCACCCCCGTGAGCGCGGCGATCTGGCGCCGATTGAGCG
>JBAWHH010000460.1:0-3526 GCA_049593715.1 Rhodocyclaceae bacterium | reverse complement strand
GGGTGGCGGAGGCCAACGGCGCCATTCTCGTCGTCGATGATGAGCCCAGGACGCGCGGTTTCTTGGAGCAGACGCTACGCGCTCATTTCGCCCACGTCTGTTGCGCGGGCAGTGCCGCCGAGGCCCGCTCCCTTGTGCTGCGCCATCGCTTCGATTTCCTCGTCACCGATGTTCAACTCCCCGGCCCGACGAGCGGATTGGCGCTGGCGCGGGAACTGAGAGACCAGGGTTACCTCGACATCGAAGTCATTTTCGTCACTGCGAACGCGGAATTCGAGACGGCAATCGGTGCGTTCCAGGGCGATACCGTCGATCTCCTGAAAAAACCGTTCCACATCGAGCAGTTGCTCGCCATCATCAAACGCGCCCAGGAGCGCCGCCGAGCCGAGCGGGAGACCTATCTCTTGCAACGGGAAAGGGATCTGCGCGCGATCACCGAACGGATGGTGGGCGAAAGCGAGCAGATCAAAGAGGTTTGGCGAATCATTCGCCGGATTGCCGCCGTGCCGTCGACGGTGCTGATCAAGGGCGAAACCGGTACCGGCAAGGAACTGGTGGCGCGGGCACTCCATGATCTCAGCGGACGCACGGGTAGCTACGTTCCCGTCAACTGCGGGGCGATTTCCCCCGACCTGATCGAAGGCGAGCTGTTCGGACACCTCAAGGGCGCGTTTACGGGCGCGCACCAGGCCCGTCAGGGTTTGTTCAGCCACGCCGATGGCGGCACGCTGTTCCTCGATGAGGTCGGTGAACTCCCGCTCGGGATGCAGGCCAAGCTGCTCCGCGTGCTCGAAGGGCGAAGCTACCGGCCGGTGGGGGGCAACCGGGAAATTCCCGTGAACACCCGCGTCCTGGCGGCAACCAATCGAGACCTTGCCGCCGAGGTCCTGGCCGGCCGTTTCCGCAAGGATCTTTACTATCGGATCAACGTCATCGACGTCCATCTTCCGGCGCTACGGGAGCGTAAGAGCGACATCCCATTGCTGGCGAGCTTCTTTCTGAAAGCCTTGTCGCGCGAACTGGGGTTGCCCGCTCCGGTGCTCGATTCCTGGGATGTGGAGCGCATGCAGCGCTATGGCTGGCCCGGCAACGTGAGGGAACTGCGCAACGTGATCGAGCGCTCTTTGCTGCTCGGCAAGCCGCCGTCCCACTATCTCGCCCCGTGTGATCCCTGCCCGGAGCTGGATGAAGATGCGCCGGAGAATCCGCTGTCACTCGAAAACGTGGAGAAATCCCACATCATGGCGGCGCTGCGCGCTGCGAGCGGCAACAAGACCGTCGCCGCGCGCACGCTGGGGGTGTCCCGCAAGACGGTCGAACGGAAACTCAAGGAATGGGGCAAGCCGTGTAGCTCTGCTCAATCCGCCAACTGATCCGCGGCTCAGGGTGGCCCCGGCGCGAAGGCGCCGGGCAGTAGAACAGCCATGCGCTCCCGGTGGCGCATGGCTGTTTCGGTCCAGTTGAAGAATCGGCGTAAGCCCGCATAAGAAAGGTGGGCCTATCGGCCAGAGCCCGGCCGGGCTATCAGCCGCCGGTCATGTTCATGTGGCGCAGGATCGCCACCTTCGTTCCCAGGTCGAATTCGTGCCGGCGCGGTTTCAGGTCCATGGCCGCGGCGATGGCCTGTTTGACGCGGTTGTTGTCCGTTGGATTGCCGCGCAGCGCACGGCGCAGATCGGCCGAGTGCTCGTGGCCCAGGCAGAGCAGTAGCCGCCCTTCTGCCGTCACCCGCACGCGGTTGCAGTCGCCGCAGAAGTTGTGGCTGTGCGGGGAAATGAAGCCGACCCGGGTGTCTTTGCCCGGGACGCGGAAATACCTCGATGGTCCGCCGGTGTTCTCCAACGTCGGAATGAGTTCGAAGTGCTCCTCCAGATCCCGGCGAATGGCATCGCTCGGGTAATGGGCTTCGGCGCGGTCGTGGTCGCCGATCACCCCCAGCGGCATCTCCTCGATGAAACTGATGTCGATGCCGTGGCCGATGGCGAAGCGCACCAGATCCACCACTTCGTCGTGATTGCGGTTCTTGAGGATGACGCTGTTCAGCTTGATGCGGTGGAACCCCGCTCTCAAAGCGGCTTCCAGGCCTGCCAGCGTCTTCTCCAGTTGCCCGACGCGGGTAATGCTGCGGAAACGCTCGGCTTGCAAGGTGTCGAGACTGATATTGACCCGGTCCACGCCCGCATCCTTGAGGGCCTGCGCAAAGCGGGGAAGCTGGGTGCCGTTGGTGGTCAGGGTCAGGTCCCGGATCGCCGGCAGCGCACCCAGCCGTTCGAACAGCCAGACGATGTTGGGGCGGACCAGGGGCTCTCCCCCCGTCACCCGCAACTTGGTCACACCGAGTTCGCTGAAACACTCGCCCAGGCGAGCCATTTCTTCCAGCGTCAGAAGCTGGTTGCGCGGCAGGAAACGCATGTCCTGCGTCATGCAATAGACGCAGCGGAGGTCGCAGCGATCCGTCACCGAAAGACGAACGTAGGTGACGCGGCGACCAAAGCGGTCGACAAGTTGGTTTGGGGCGAGGTCGCTCATAGTCTTGGAGTTTGGCCGTTCGTGTCGGTTGGGATGGTCGTGTTCGCAGTGCGCGGGGACCGCTGCTGCAAGAGCCATGCCGCTGATCGGCTCGGGTACGGCGCCCTGCAAGGTTCCGCTGAGGCCAATCTGCAATCGACGGGCTCAAATCGGTCGAAGCACACCACCCTCCCCAACGAAATCTGCACCTGATCCCGACCATCCGCAGGCGCTGACGACAGCACGGCGTGGGACAAACTGTCCCATGCCGTGCGCCTACGAGGTCGCAATTGTCCCGGCCACGCCTGACGACCCCGGCCCTTTACAGCGCCTGCACGAGCGCGCCTTCGTGGGCCGGTCCGGGTTTCGACGGACGACAGCCGGCCTAAGCACCTTGTCCCATCGCGGGATTGCCTTTGGCTCTCCGGGAGACCGGGCTGAACCACTTTCGTCTTGGACTGGGTTCCGCTCAATGCGGGTCGACGGCCTTGTCTCTGGCACGGGGTCTGCATACGGCCTGGGAGCGGCGCAATCGCGGCGATGGTGCGATTGCGCGGGAGCAACTGCCGGTCTGTCTGCAAACCCACGAGTTGGGAAACGAAGCGGAGCGTTTTTTGAACGCCGTGCGCGCTGGGCGCTGCCTGGAAAGGGCGATGTTCAGGGCGGATGAAATCTGGAGGCCGACTGCTTTGATCGCCTATCTGGCGTATTCCTTGCCGCTGCTGGGAGCCGCTTCGGTGCTGGTCATGTGCCTCATGGCCCGACCGATCGGCGAAAAGGTCGCGCGCATCAGCGTCGGGTTCAGCGTTCTCATTTTTCTCGTTGCGCTCACCCTGTTCCTGCGCCAGACGACGGCTCCCGCCGCGCACTTGGCAAGCCTGGGCATGGGCATCTTCTCCATCTACTTCGACTCCCTCACCGCCTTGATGGCGCTCGCCGTCAGTGCCATCAGTCTGCTGGTGCACGTCTATTCGGCGCGCTACATGCGGGACGACCCCGCCTTCACCCGCTTCTTCGT
>JBAWHH010000459.1:0-4626 GCA_049593715.1 Rhodocyclaceae bacterium | reverse complement strand
TTCCGACGCGCCCGCGAGATAGGCGGCGGCGAAAGAAGCCACCAGTAACGAGTGAAAAACGCGCGTCGGAAGATCCCAAGCCAAAGTCTTGCCCATCGCTTTCTCCTTGATCCAATACGGCAGACACAAGCCGGGCTCGCCAGAGTGGCATTGCGCCGCGGCCAAGCGCCATCCAACCATGCAGAGGAACTACTGGGCTATTACCCTGGCCTTCATGTTGCGGCACGGATCGGCTCGCATGACCTGCAACGCGGAGCCCCGTTCCTTCGCTCGCGCCTGCATTTTGCGGTGATGGTCGTCCATGTAAGTCTTGCACTCCTCGTAGCTCTTCACCGAACGCATCTGGTCGCGGTGGGCGTTGCGCTCTTCCGCGGTCATCAGCGCATACCCGGGCGTGTTTTCTTGGCTGACGACCCAGACCACGCTCAGTCCTATGCCACCGCCCATCCCCTGCCTCGTTCCTGGGCCGATGCCGGCACCCAGTTGGGCCATCGCAGTCGTTGCGCCAAGGCTTAACAGCACTGCAATAAGGGCCGGGGTCTTCAGTCGTGTCTTCATGTCAGTTCTCCTGAATAAGCTGCCGGTTGTACTCCGTCCGCTGGGAGCGCCTCCTAGCAGAACCATCTTCGATCGGGACGCTGCTGTTCGTTCGGGCGCGGCAGGAAGATTGCCACCTCCACCGTACCGAGTCCGAGTCAATTCGCCGAGGCGTCCAAAGGCACCGGTACCGTCGTTCATCCGCCACGCAACTCAAAGGGGGCGTCGCCCGCAGCTTTTCGGCGTTCGAGCGTGACAAGACCGAACCATTGGCTGCCCATCCGCGTTCATCGCTTGCCCCACGTTGGTCTGGATCAGACACTTCCAGTGCAGTCTGTAGGCGTTGCACGGTCCCGTCTGTGCGGCGGCAGACAGGGGAGAATTGCCGCCCACAAGCAACGAGGCTCCACGTCGATTCGTGAAGCCAGGCATGGATATGCCACTCCAAACGCCGCCTGATCTGCCAAACCTTGTCCAGACAATGCGAGCGGCTACAACCGGCGCGGCGTAGATGGCCCAATCGCCAATGTATTTCGCCCCACTCCGCGCATTCGCGAATCCGAGCAAGCGATCTCCTGAGCGTCGGCTGTTGCCGCGTGAGAGGTAGGCACCGGCTGGCCCCCAATGGCGCCGATGGCGCGGGGGCAATGGTTTCCTTTGCATTCGTGCTCGATCGCGTCCATAGTGCTTAACAGCGATCTTCAAGTAGTGCTGCTGTTGTCTGGTTCAGTGCCTGCTCGTCTGCGGTATCTCTCCCCTTCACCACTTCGCCACCTTGAGCGTCGCCCCAGCGGGGGCCATCCCCGTTCATCATCTTTAGGATACTCAAGACATGGCAACAGGCACGGTAAAGTGGTTCAACGACGCGAAGGGCTTCGGCTTCATCACCCCACAGTCTGGTGGAGACGATCTATTCGCGCACTTCTCGGCGATTCAGGGACAGGGATTCAAGACCCTGAAGGAAGGGCAACAAGTTAGTTTCGACGTTACCACCGGACCCAAAGGTCAGCAGGCTTCGAACATCCGCGCTGACTGAGCGAGCGGCCAAGGCTGGCACGGCTTCGCGGCCGTGCCGTCAGGTCCGCCATAATTCGTTGTTGGGGTTCGCCCAGCCCTCGTGGCCTCCCCAGATTGTGCATACTCTCTCATACGGCCCCCCTCATAGTTTGTGACTGCTTCGCTGTAGCGCGCCACCATTGGGCCCAACAACGGTCAAGCGGGCTCCTCCCTTCCAGCAAACTGACGTTTGCCAGTTCCACGCGTTATCGACAAAGGCCGATCAGGAATCCCCGTTCTGCGTCAGCCCCCGCCGCAGCCACGCCTTTCTCAGCTCTTCCAGAGCCCCCATCAGCGTCGCGCCGCCCAATGCCATTAGCCAGACGTCGGCACCAATGGGGGCGGTGGCGAACAACCAGTTGCCCGCCGGCGTGTAAACGATGAACAGGATCACGCCCAACTCAGCCGCCAGACCGAGCAGGAGATAGGGATTGCTGAAGAGTCCGAAGGCGAACGTCGACCTGGACGGATGGCGGCAGAGGAAGAGATTCATCATCTGCATCACTACGATCGTCGCCAGGCAGGCTGACGTTGCCTGCAGGTAAAGCGGGTCCGCGTTACCGAGGCTGATGCCGTAGTGCCAACCGGCCGCATTGAGCACGAAGAAAAACACCGCCATCGCCGCCGCTGCTTCGAGCACGCCGAGAAACAGGTACGAGCGTGCGAGCAGCCCCCAGGACAGCAGGCGCTCGTTGCGCGCCCTGGGCGGACGGTGCATCACGCCGGGATCGGGTTTTTCTGCACCGAGAGCAAGAGCCGGCAGCATGTCGGTGCCAAGATCGACGGCGAGGATCTGGATGATGGTCAGCGGCAGCGGAATCCGGAACAGCACAAAGGCTAGGTAGGGCACCAGTTCGGGAATGTTCGAACTGAGGATGTACGTCAGGAACTTGCGAATGTTCTCGAATACCGCACGCCCTTCCTCGATGGCCGCAACAATGCTGGCGAAGTTGTCGTCGAGGAGGATCAGGTCGGCGGCTTCCTTGGCCACATCGGTGCCGGCAATGCCCATGGCGATGCCGATGTCGGCGGACTTCAGTGCCGGCGCGTCGTTGACGCCGTCACCGGTGACGGCGACGATCTCGCCCTTCTTCTTCAACGCCTGGACAATCAGCATCTTCTGCTCGGCGGCAACTCGGGCGAAGATGATCTCCCTGGCGTCGAGCGCCAGTTGCAGTTGTGCTGGTGTGCTGGAGCGCACCTGGTCGCCGCTGATCACGACCGGCTGCTCGCTCTTGACCAAACCGATCTGGCGCGCAATCGCCAGCGCCGTGTGCGGGTGGTCGCCGGTAACCATGATGATGCGGATGCCGGCTGTCGCGCAGCGCGCAATGGCGTCCGGCACTTCTGCCCGCGGCGGATCCTCCAGCCCAACCAACCCCGTCAAGATCATGCCTCGCTCTTCGGTCGGCATCCCGTCCGTGACCGCGCAATGGGCGAAGGCGAGAACGCGCAGACCGGCTTCGGCCATGCGCCCCTGCGCCGCCAACAGGCGGGTCTTGCCGGCCATATCGATCGGGGCGATGCCGGCATCGAACTGCACGAAGTCGCAGGCGGCGAGCACGGTCTCCGGCGCGCCCTTGCAATAGAGCATCCGCCCTTGCGGCGTCTCGCTAAGCACCGACATGCGCTTGCGGTCGGTGTCGAAGGGAATTTCGTCAATACGCTTGTGGTCGGCCAGCTCGCCCACCACCTGCCGTCCCATCCCCACCAGCGCCACTTCCATCGGGTCACCCAGCAACTTGGGTTGGCCGTTCTCTTCGACGATCTTAAGGCTATGGCACAACGCCGCATTGACGAACAACTCGCGGTTGTTCGCGGTCAGATCCGGTTGCGCCATCAGGTCGTCGAAGTCGAGAAACCCGCCTCCCAGCCATAGGCGCTGCACCGACATGCGGTTCTGGGTCAGCGTGCCGGTCTTGTCGCAGCAGATCGTGGTGGTCGAACCCAGCGCCTCCACCGCCGGCAGATGTCGCACCAGGGCATTGCGCCGCGCCATGCGCTGAGTGGCCAAGGCCAGCGACAGGGTCACCGTCGGCAGGAGGCCTTCCGGGACGTTGGCGACAATGATCCCGATGGCGAACAGGAGGTTCTCCCACGTCGGCAGCCCCATGGCCTGACCGACGAAGAACAGCACCACGCCCATGCCCGTCGCGAGCGCCGCCACGATGCGTGAAAGACGCGCAATTTCTCGCTGCAGCGGCGACGTGCTCTCTCCCGCGGTCTGCGTCAGATGGGCGATCCTACCGAACTCGGTATGCATGCCGGTGGCGTACACCACTGCGCAAGCCTGGCCTGAGACCACGGAGGTTCCCGCTAGAACGATGTTCTTGGCGTAGAGGGGAGAATTCTCGGCACTGGGGTCGGTATTGCGTGCCATGGGCCGGGATTCGCCGGTGACCGTCGCGGTGTTCACCCGTAGCCCAAAAGCTTCGATCAGGCGACAGTCGGCCGGGATGAAATTGCCTTCCTCCAGCAGCACGACATCTCCCGGCACCAAATCGATGGCGAGCATCTCCACGATCACACCGCCACGGCGTGCTTGTACCGTCTGCGGCAACAACTGGCGCAACGCCGCTACAGCCTTCTCTGCTTTGAATTCCTGCCAGAAAGAGAAAACCCCATTGACAATGATCACGCCGACGATGGCCACGCCGAGGCGTGCCATGCCCTGGCCGGGCTGAAAACGCTCGGCGACGAAGGCCAGCGTTGCGCCGATCCACAAGATGATGGCGAAGAAATGCGTGAATTCGCGGGTGAAGGTGAGCAGGAGATGCTCGCGGCCCACTTCCTCAACGTGGTTCGGCCCGAACTCCGCCCGCCGGCGCGAGGCCTCGGCTGAGTCCAGTCCAGCCGCCTTGGTTTTCAGGCTTGCGAGCGCCTGTTCGACACTGAGGCCATGAATTTGCATCGATTGGCACCTCAACAAACTGCGTTGCTGTAGCAGAGCCTTCCCGGTGGCGCGGTGACTGAGCTGGCGCCCGCTATCGAGCCGAACCCGAATCGCATCGTCATCGGTCCGCCCATGCTACA
>JBAWHH010000458.1:0-2251 GCA_049593715.1 Rhodocyclaceae bacterium | reverse complement strand
GGGCTACTTCGGCCAGCGTCGTCAGGGGAGCCCCTGCCAGGGCGCGGATGGGCGGCGCGAAAGGCGGCTCGCCCCCTTCGCCGGCACCGAGGAAACTCAATCCCAGCACCAGCGCAAACACCCCCATCAGCACCTGCCCGCGCAGCGCCCCGAAGTGGCGCTTGAAGCCGCCCCAGTTCGCAACCCCGTGCAACACCACCGCGCCCAGCAGCGCCCAGCTCAGCCATTCGTGGGCGGCTTTGTTCAGGCCGCTGTCCACGTGGAAAAAGATCAGGACGCCGGTCACGGCAGAAAGCAGAAAAGCGCCGGCAGCAATCGGCGTCACCCATTCGCGTTGAATCTTCATGAATATCTCCCTTGTTGATTGCTTCGTGACGCATGGTATGAGACAGTTATCTTCCTGGAAAGATGATTTACGAGAACTTACACAACCCGCATGAAACTGACCAAAGGGCGCTCCATCGGCCCACGGACAAGGTCTCCCCGCCTCGACTGGGTCCCGGACCGGGAGGTGGAAACCACACGGCTGATGATGAATCTGCACCGCGCCCAAGGGCTCGCCTTCGCCCAGGCGCGCGAGGTATGGGCCAGGCACGGCCTCACGTCGGCAGAATTCGACGTCCTCGCCACCTTGCGCAACGCCCCGCCCCCCCACGAACTCACGCCGTCCGAACTTCAGGCGTCAGTGGTCATCACCTCGGGCGGGCTGACCAAGGTCATGTATCAACTCGAAGAAAGGAACCTGGTGAGCCGCTCGCTTCACGAAACCGATCAGCGGGTCAAACCGATCAGGTTGGCGCCTGCGGGGAAACGCCTGGTGGAAGCAGCCATGGCCGAACTAAGCGCCGCATCCGGTGCGTGGGCCAGAGCCGTATTCTCAGCCGAGGAGATTGGTTTGCTGACGGAATTGCTGAGACGACTGGCGGAAGCCAGCGCACCGGCCGCGGAATAGGCGGCTGGGCGAGCGGGCACCGGAGCCGCCCCTTAGCGGACGGTATGCCGACAAGGGAAGCAGACGTTTAGCGTCTGAATTCACTGGCCTGCGCGGCTCTTTGCGCAGGTTCCGTGGAATGGCGGCTATGCGCCGCGAGCACGCTACCGATCCCGCAAGTCCTTCTTCACGCCCTTGATGAATCGGCCAAAGTCCCGATCCTTCTGTCGCTTCTCGGCGTAGGACATGTCGTTGAAAGCGGACTCCGCCCTGAGCTTGAGAAAGTTCTCCAGGTGCTCCTGACTGATTTCACCGCCATGCACAGCGGCGCGCACGGCACAGCCCGATTCACCGGTATGACCACAGTCCCGATAGCGGCAGCGGGACGAGAGGGCTGTGATGTCGGAATAGCTGCCCTCTAATCCACCCTCTGCACTGAGAATGCCGAATTCACGCATTCCCGGGTTGTCGATGACCAGCGCACCTTCGTCGAGACGAATCAACTCGCGACGAACGGTCGTATGCCGTCCTTCGCCAGTTCCGCTGACAGCCCCGGTTACCAGCCTTTCAAGGCCGATCAACAGATTGATCAGCGTGGTCTTGCCAACCCCCGACGACCCGACGAAGCAATAGGTCTTTCCAGGCAACAGTAGCCGCTTGAAATCATCCATGCCGTCCTGATTCATGTTGCTCAACGGCACGATCGGCGCGGTGATGCCGGCGGATTGTATTTCCGCCAACAGCGTCGCCAGCGCGGCCGGTTCGACCAGATCCGTCTTGGTCAGCAGAATGACCGGCTCGGCGCCACCCTCCGTCACCATGACGAGATAGCGCTCCAAGCGCCTCAGGTTGAAATCGAAGTGGCAGGACTGAACGATGACCACGTAGTCCAGATTCGCACCAATCATCTGGTATTCAACGACGTTTCCTGCCGACTTTCTTCGTAGCGAAGTTCTGCGCTCAATGAGTGCGTGGATTACGCCAAAATCCTCGCCTGGCTGCTTCTCCACACAAACCCAGTCACCCACGCACGGCAGTTCATGGGACAGGTGATGACGGTACAGGTAACTGCCGGCCAGCTTTGCCCGGAAATGGCCGGCACAATCAACGAGCAGCAACTGATCTCGATCAACCGCCGCGACGCGGGCGATAGTATCAGTCGGCCCGCATTCCGCCCGTTGCTCGAACCAGTCGTTCCAGCCAAGTTTTTTCAATTCAGAGTGCTGTGTCTTCATTCGTTTCTGTTTGGGAAATCTCTTGGCTTCCGCTACGGCGCATACGTTTGACAAAACCGACGCGGGCACCTTCATCGCCCACTTC
>JBAWHH010000457.1:0-1501 GCA_049593715.1 Rhodocyclaceae bacterium | reverse complement strand
CTGAACGGCTGCTGGCTGGCGGCGGACCAGAAGACGAGAACCCAGCCGGCGGCGATCACCGCCACCAACACGACGATCAGGATGTCGAAAACCACGGCGGGGAGGGCGGCCGCCCGGTATAGGGCCTCGCGGAAAGCCGGGTCCGGATAGAGCAGCGAATCGATGGTGTGCCCGGCGACGGCGTAACCGACGATGACCAAAGCGAAGGTCAAGCCGACGTAGCCGAGGAGCCTGAACGGCTGCTCGCTGCCGACCTTGTAGACGAAGAACAGGGTTTGCGCCCCGGCGATCCAGCCAAACAGCAGCAGGATGACCGCGCCTTGATGGTGGAGAAAGCCTTCGTCCACCACGTGATGGATGCCGAAGACGATCCCCAGGGGGACGATGATGGTCACGCTGGCGAAGATGATCCACGACAGGGGCGGTTTCGGCGCCTTGCGCGCCACCATGAATCGATAGATCTCGCCTTCGGGGATGTTCGGATCCCTGCGTGCGCGGCCGATCAGGCTGCCCGAATCGAAGAACAAGGTGGCCTTGAAGATGCCGTGGGCCACCAGGTGATAAATGGCGTAGGAGAAAGCCCCCAGCCCGCACTCCATGACCATGTAGCCCATCTGTCCCATGGTCGAATAGCCCAGCGCCTTCTTGATATCCGTCTGGGTGAGCATCATCACCGAACCCAGCAGGGTGGTAATCAGCCCGATGACCACTGCCACCAGCAGGACCGATTCGGTCTGGGCGAAAAGCGGGGCGAAGCGGTTGATGAGAAATCCGCCCGAATTGACGATGCCCGCGTGCATGAGCGCCGAGACCGGCGTCGGCCCCTCCATGGTGTAGGGCAGCCAGGTGTGCAGGGGGAACTGCGCCGATTTGGCGAAGGCGGCGAGCAGAACCAGCAGGCCGGCCGAACCGGCCAAGGGCAGCCCGAAGACCGTGGTGCGGTGCGGATCCGCCGACAGCCCATGGAACAGATCGGGAATGGAGAGCGAGCCATAGCCGTGATAGAGAAGGGCGATGGCGGCCAGCAGCGGTAGATCGCCGATGCGATGGGTAATCAGCGTCCAGAAGGCGTAGCGGTTGGCCGCTTCGCGACGGGTGTCGTGGTTGAGCAGGAAGTACAGGAGCATCCCGATGGAATGCCAGGCGAGGAGCAGCGTAAGCAGGTCGCCGGCGAGCACCATCAGCATGATCGCCGCGTTGATCGCATCCAGCAGCACGAAGAAGCGAGTGAAGGCGGGGTCGTCCCGCATGTAGCGCGCCGAATAGACGTGCACCAGCAGACTGATGGCACTGACGGCCAGCGCCATCAAGGCGGTGAGGGAGTCGAAGTAGATGGAGAAAATGCCCATGCCCAGGCTTGCCAGGTGCGCGGCGGGAGCCGTCGTCTGGCACAGGAACAGGGTGAGCGCAACGAGGAAAATGAGAACACTGAACCCGACGCTGATGCGCGCGACCTTCTCGCCGATCTGTCGGGCCATGAGGCACTTGACCAGCACCGAAG
>JBAWHH010000456.1:0-8024 GCA_049593715.1 Rhodocyclaceae bacterium | reverse complement strand
CCTTCGCACCTCCACCCAGGGCGGCGAAGTGCGCCTGGCGGACGTCGCCCGGGTGGAAATCGGCGCAGAGAACTACGGCACCTTCGGGCGCTACAAAGGCCAGGCGGCTGCGGGCATGGCGATCAAGCTCGCCGCCGGCGCCAACGCCCTCGAGACCGCCAACGCGGTGCGCCAGAAGCTGAAGGACATGGAGCCCTATTTCCCCTCGGGCATCCGGCCCGTGGTGGCCTACGACACGACGCCGTTCGTGAAGATTTCGATCCAGGAAGTGGTGAAGACGTTGATCGAAGCCATCGTGCTGGTATTCCTGGTGATGTACCTGTTCCTGCAGAACATCCGCGCCACGCTGATTCCCACCATCGCCGTGCCGGTGGTGCTGCTGGGCACGTTCGGCGTCATGGCGGCGTTCGGTTTCTCCATCAACACCCTGACCATGTTCGGCATCGTGCTGGCCATCGGCCTGCTGGTGGACGACGCCATCGTGGTGGTGGAAAACGTCTAGCGGGTAATGACCGAAGACGGCCTGCCACCGAAAGAAGCAACCAAGAAGTCGATGGACCAGATCACCGGCGCGCTGATCGGCATCGGCCTGGTGCTGGCGGCGGTGTTCGTGCCCATGGCTTCCTTCGGCGGTTCCACCGGCGTCATCTATCGCCAGTTCTCCATCACCATCGTTGCCGCCATGGCGCTTTCGGTGCTGGTGGCCCTGGTGTTCACGCCGGCCCTTTGCGCGACCATGCTCAAGCCGGTGGAAAAAGGCCACGAACACGGCGAACGCGGCCGCCTGGGGCGCTTCTTCCACTGGTTCAACGTGATGTTCAAGCGCCGGACGGAGAACTACGAATCCTCGGTGCAGCACATCATTCACCGCAGCAAGCGCTACTTCGCAATCTACCTCGCGGTGATCGCCGTGCTGGCGCTGCTGTTCCTGCGCCTGCCCACCTCCTTCCTCCCGGAAGAGGACCAGGGCATCGTGCTGGCGCAGGTGATGCTGCCCGCCGGGGCGACCCAGGAACGCACGATGGAAGTGCTGAAAAAGGTGGAAAACCACCTGCTCGAAAACGAAAAGGACACCGTACAGGGGTTCTTCACCGTGGCCGGGTTCAGCTTCGGCGGTTCCGGCCAGAACATGGGCGTGGCTTTCATGCAGTTGAAACACTGGGACGAGCGCAAAGGTCCGGGCAAGAGCGCGAAGGATGTTGCCGGCCGGGCGATGGCCGCTTTCTCCCAGATCAAGGAAGCGATGGTGTTCGCCTTCGTGCCGCCGGCGGTGATCGAACTCGGCACGTCCACCGGCTTCGACGTCCAGCTTCAGGATCGCACCGGCGTCGGTCACGAAGCCCTGGTCGCCGCGCGCAACCAGTTCCTGGGCATGGCGGCGCAGGACAAGCGCCTCGTCGCCGTACGGCCCAACGGCCAGGAAGACATGGCGGAATTCGCCATCGACATCGACCACGCCAAGGCCGGTGCCCTCGGTGTGGCGGTGGCGGACATCAACGACACCTTGTCCACCGCCTGGGGCGGCAGCTACATCAACGACTTCCTCGACCGCGGCCGCATCAAGAAGGTTTATCTACAGGCGGATGCACCGGCGCGCATGAAACCGGAGGATCTTTCCAAATGGTTCGTGCGCAACAAGGACGGCGAAATGGTGCCCATGTCCGCATTTGCGACGGCGCGCTGGAGTTTCGGTTCGCCGCGCCTGGAACGCTACAACGGGCAATCGTCGGTGGAGATCCTCGGCCAGGGCGCGCCCGGCCTGTCCTCCGGCGACGCCATGGCGGCGGTGCAGGAGATCATGGCCAAGCTGCCGCCCGGCATCGGCTATGAATGGACCGGCACCTCCTTCGAGGAGCGCCGCTCCGGCGCCCAGGCGCCCGCGCTCTATGCACTATCCCTGTTGGTGGTGTTCCTCTGCCTGGCGGCGCTGTATGAAAGCTGGTCGGTGCCCTTCGCGGTGATGCTGGTCGTCCCCTTTGGGGTGCTCGGCGCATTGCTGGCCGCGAGCGGGCGCGGCTTGTCCAACGACATCTACTTCCAGGTTGGCCTGCTCGCCACCATCGGCCTGGCGTCGAAAAACGCCATCCTGATCGTCGAGTTCGCCAAGGCCCAGGTGGAAGAAGGGAAAGATGTCATCGCGGCGACCCTCGATGCGGCGCGGATGCGGTTGCGGCCGATCATCATGACTTCCCTGGCATTCGGCCTCGGCGTGTTGCCGCTGGCTATCGCCACCGGCGCGGGCTCGGGCAGCCAGAACGCCATCGGTACCGGGGTTCTCGGCGGCACCATCGCCGCCACGGCGCTGGGCACCCTGTTCGTGCCGCTGTTCTACGTCGCCATCAAACGCTGGTTCACAAAGACGACGGACGGGGACACCACCGAGGCCAGCCCCGTGCCCCCGCAGGAGACCGAGCGATGAAGCTAAAACAACGTTTGCCGATTGCCCTGGCCGCGCTGCTGCTGGGCGCGTGCGGAACCCTGGCGCCCGACTATCAGCGCCCTGCCCTGCCGGTGCCAGCAACTTTTCCCGGCGCGGCGGCGGCCCCGGGTCAAGCGGCCGATACGGGGGTGGTCGCTTGGCGCACCTACTTTGCCGACGAGCGCCTGCGCGAGTTGATCGAATTGGCGCTGACCAACAACCGCGACCTGCGGGTGGCGGCCTTGAACATCGAAAAGGCCCGCGCCCAGTACCGCATCCAGCGCGCCGACCTGTTCCCACGCATTGGCGCAACGGGCGGGCAGAGTGCCCAGCGCTTGCCGGGCGACCTCTCGTCCAGCGGCGAACCCATGATCACGCGCCAGTACAGCGCCAACATCGGTTTCTCCGCCTACGAACTCGATTTCTTCGGCCGCATCCGCAGTCTCAACGAACAGGCCTTGCAGCAGTATCTGGCCACCGAGGAAGCGCGGCGCAGCGCCCAGATCAGCCTCGTCGCCGAAGTGGCGAATGCCTGGCTGATCCTGGCGGCGGACCGCGAACGCCAGGCGCTGGCCCGCAGCACCTGGGAAACGCGGCAGAAATCTTACGACCTGACGCAGCGCAGCTTCGAAGCCGGAGCATCGTCTGGGCTGGATCTGCGCCAGGTGGAGACGCTGATGGAAAGCGCCCGCGCCGATTCCGCCCGCTACACCGCCCTGGTCGCCCAGGACGAAAACGCCCTGGCTCTGGTGGCCGGCGCCCAGGTGCCGGCGAAACTGCTGCCGGAAAATCTGACCGACAAGGTGGCCACGGTGGCCGAACTGCCGGCGGGCGTGCCATCCGAAGTGCTGGTCCGCCGCCCCGACATCCTGCAGGCAGAACGCGCGCTGCAGGCGGCCAACGCCAACATCGGCGCCGCCCGCGCCGCATTCTTCCCCACCATCAGCCTGACCGCCACCGTCGGCACGGCGAGCAGCGCGCTGGACGGCCTGTTCGAGGCCGGATCCCGCGCCTGGACGTTCGTGCCGCAGATCCGCATCCCCATTTTCGAAGCCGGCCGCCTCCAAGCCAGCCTCGACGTCGCGCGCATCCAGCGCGACATCAACGTGGCGCAATACGAAAAAGCGGTCCAGAGCGGTTTCCGCGAAGTGGCCGACGCCCTCGCCGAGCGCGCCACGATCGCCGAGCAGATCGACGCCCGGCGCAAGCTGGTCAACGCGGCGGACCAGACGTTCAAGCTCTCCGACGCCCGCTACAAAGGCGGCGTGGACAGCTACCTGGGCCTCCTCGACGCGCAGCGGGCGCTTTATTCGGCCCCGTTGGATCTCATCGGCACCCGGCTCGCCGACGCCGCCAACCGCGTGGCCCTTTACCGCGTCCTCGGCGGCGGCTGGGAATAGCCCGAACCGGCGGCGGCTGTCATGCCGCCGCCGTCCGGATCCGATGCGAAGGGTCGAAAATTTCCGTCGTGCGCCGGCAGCATCCGCGCCGAACAAAGCCTCAGTCACGGCCCCGTTCATCCACGGTCAATTTCTTCTAGTCTCAACTCATTGATGCATCGTCATTCCCGCGGGGTTAAGCGGGAATCCAGTTCCTTCATCCAGATGGTGATCGATGCATTCAACAAATTGACGAAACTCGATTCCCGCCTGCGCGGGAATGACGGAGAACGAATTCGCCCTGCTACCTCCATGCCGCCGCCTTGTCGCCACCCATCGGCTTGGGTATAGTGCGGCGGTCTCGCGGGAGAGTGCGGTTTGCCGAAAGGCGGGCCGCCGCCGAAGGCGCAACACCCGGAACCGCTCAGGCAAAAGGACCGCGGGACAGCGAACACTCTGGAGAGCGATGGGGGCGGCATGAGGCGCTTGCCCATCCACCGAAGGGGCAACAGTAGCGGCAGTCGCCGCGCTGCAATCTCTCAGGTAAAGCGGACAGAGGGGTAGGGCTTTGCGGCCCTGCCCTTTTTTGTTTCCGGTTACCGTTTGCCACCTTCTCTCCGGGCGCCCTCCTATGGGAAAACGAACTCCCCTTTACACCAGCCATTTCGGCGCAGGCGGCAAGATTGTCGATTTCGCCGGCTGGGACATGCCCCTGCACTACGGTTCGCAGATCGAAGAGCACCATACAGTGCGCCGGTCCGCCGGCATGTTCGACGTCTCCCACATGCTGATCGTGGACGTGCGCCGACCCGGCGCCCGTGCTTTCCTGCGCAGCCTGGTGGCCAACAACGTCGACAAGCTCACCGTCCCCGGCAAGGCCCTCTACACCTGCATGCTGCGGCCCGACGGTGGCGTGATCGACGACCTGATCGTCTATTTCTTCGCCGAGGATGATTTGCGCCTGGTGGTCAATGCCGGCACCGCCGACAAGGATCTGGCCTGGATCGCCAGCCAGGTAGACCAGTTCAACGACGAGCTAAGCGTCACGCCCCGGCGCGATCTGGCGATGATCGCCGTGCAGGGGCCGCAGGCGCGGGAGAAAGTCTGGCAGGCCCTGCCCGGCAGCCGCGAAGCCACCGAAGCCCTCAAGCCCTTCAACGCCGCCGCCTTCGGCGACCTGCTGATCGCCCGCACCGGCTACACCGGCGAGGACGGTTTCGAGGTGATGGTGCCCGCGCCGCAAGCCGAATCGCTTTGGCAGGCCCTGCTGAACGCGGGCGTGAAACCCGCCGGCCTGGGCGCTCGCGACACCCTGCGGCTGGAAGCCGGCATGAACCTCTACGGCCAGGACATGGACGAAACCGTCAATCCCCTGGAATCCGGCCTGGCCTGGACGGTGGATCTCGCCGCGGAACGGGATTTCATCGGCAAAGCGGCCCTGCTGGCCCAGCAACCCGCGCGGCAACTCGCCGGCCTGCTGCTGACCGACAAGGGCGTGCTGCGCGCCCACCAGCGCGTGACCTGCGCCAGCGGCGAAGGCGAAATCACCAGCGGCACTTTCTCGCCGACCCTGGGGCAGTCCATTGCCCTGGCGCGCCTGCCCCTGGGCGTGGCGGTGGGAGATACCGTGACCGTCGCCGTCCGCGACAAGCAACTGGCCGCCAAGGTGGTCAAGCCACCCTTCGTGCGCCACGGCAAGGCCCTCGTCTAGGGCCGCCCACGACGCGCGTTCGATCAACCGCCACCGCAGGCCTACCCCGTTTTCCCACCACCGGAGTGTTTATGAACCTTCCCGCCGATCTCAAATACGCCAAATCCCATGAATGGGCCCAACTGACCGACGACGGACTGGTCGCCGTCGGCATCACCGACCATGCCCAGGAATTGCTGGGCGACATCGTCTTCCTGGAACTGCCCACCGCCGGCAAGCGCATCTCGGTGGGAGAGGAATGCGCCGTCGTGGAGTCGGTAAAGGCTGCTTCCGACATCTATGCCCCGGTCAGTGGCGAAGTCGTCGAATCCAACGCCGCGGCGGTGGACAACCCCGAAACGGTCAACGAAGACGCCTACGCCGCCTGGCTGTTCAAGATCCGGCCCGACAATCCGGCCGAACTGGACGCCCTGCTGGACGCGGACGCCTACCAGCACGTGGTCGATGCCGAGGATGACTGAGCGCCGACACCCGGCGGCGCGGGCAAATGGCCCGAGCCGCCCCTGCCGCCGCAGTGCCCGATAGCCGCCGAGAGCCGAGACCATGCCCTTCATTCCCCACACCGACGACGACGTAACGGCGATGCTGTCCAGCATCGGCGCCGCCACGCTGGACGACTTGTTCGACGAGATTCCCCCATCGCTCCAGTGCGGTGATCTTCCCGGTATCCCGCCCGCCCTGGGCGAAATGGACATCACCCGGCTGATGACCGAACGGGCGGAAAGCGACGGCCGCCAGCGCGTGTTCCTCGGTGCCGGCGCCTACGAGCACCACATCCCCGCGGCGGTGTGGCAGATCGCCACCCGGGGCGAGTTCTACTCGGCCTACACGCCTTACCAGGCGGAGGCGAGCCAGGGCACGCTGCAACTGCTGTACGAGTTCCAGACCATGATGGCGTCGCTCACCGGCCTGGACGTATCCAACGCCAGCCTGTACGACGGCGCCTCGGCCCTGGCGGAAGCCATCCTGATGGCGGTGCGCGTGAGCAAGAGCGCCACCAGGCGAGTGCTGGTGCCCCGCACCGTGCATCCCCTTTACCGGCGCACGGCACAGGCCATCGTCCGCCACCAGGGAATCCAGTTGGTGGATATCCCTTTCGATGCCGCGGCGGGAACGACTGCATTGGGCGCGCTGGATGAGCAGGCAGGCGAAGGCGTGGCGGCTCTGGTCATCCCGGCGCCCAATTTCTTCGGCCAACTGGAAGACGTGAACGCGCTGACGGACTGGGCCCACGAGCACTCCGCCCAGGCTATCGCCGTCTGCAATCCCATGGCGCTTGCGCTCATCAAGCCGCCGGGCCAAAGGGGAGAAACCGGCGCCGATATCTGCTGCGGCGATGCGCAGCCGCTGGGGATTCCGCTGTCCGGCGGCGGTCCCTACCTCGGTTATCTCACGGCGAAAAAAGCGCTGGTACGCCAGATGCCCGGCCGCATCATCGGCCGTACTGTCGATATGGAAGGCCGCCCCGGCTTCACCCTGACGCTGCAGGCGCGGGAGCAGCACATCCGCCGCTCCAAAGCCACTTCCAACATCTGCACCAACCAGGGGCTGATGGTCACCGCCGCCACGATCTACATGGCGATCACCGGCGCGGAAGGACTGGCGCGGATCGCCGCCGCCTGCCATGCCAATACGCGGCGGCTGGCGGAACTGCTGGACGGCATTCCCGGCGTCGGGACCGTGTTCCAGGGGCCGTTTTTCCATGAAACCGTGGTCCGCCTGCCCCGCCCCGCCACCGGCCTCATCGAGCAACTGGCGGCCCAGGGGTTTCTGGCCGGCTTCGACCTGAAGAACGACTACCCCGAGTTAGGCAACACCCTGCTGGTCTGCGCCACGGAAACCAAGACCGAGGCGGATCTGCAGGCGTTTGCCCGCGCCCTGCGCGCCGCCCTCTATTCGTGACCGCCAGCAACCCGGATACGCCCATGCCCCTGATATTTGAGCTTTCCCAGGCCGGACGCCGCAGCGCCCACCAGGCCCCCGCCGCCGCCACAGTCGAGGATATTCCCGCCGCACTGCGCCGCGCCGCGCCGCCCCTGCTGCCGGAAGTGTCGGAAATGGACGCTGTGCGCCACTACACGCGGCTGTCCCAGAAGAACTTCTCCATCGACACCCAGTTCTACCCGCTGGGATCGTGCACCATGAAATACAACCCGCGGGCCTGCAACTCGCTCGCGATGCTGCCGCAACTGCTGGCCCGTCATCCGCTGGCACCGGCCGCCACCGGCCAGGGTTTCCTCGCCTGCCTGTTCGAACTGCAGGAAATGCTGAAGGACGTCACCGGCATGGCGGGCGTGTCCCTCACGCCCATGGCCGGCGCCCAGGGCGAATTCGCCGGTGTGGCCATGATCCGCGCCTACCACGACGCCCGCGGCGACACGGCGCGGCGGGAAATCATCGTGCCCGACGCCGCCCACGGCACCAACCCCGCCACCGCCGTGATGTGCGGCTACTCGGTGCGGGAGATCCCCACGGATCGGGACGGCAACGTGGATCTGGCAGCCCTGCGCGCCGC
>JBAWHH010000455.1:0-5889 GCA_049593715.1 Rhodocyclaceae bacterium | reverse complement strand
GGCTTCGCCGCCGCCCAGGCCGAAATGGCCAAACAGCACGACGCGGGGATGATCGACGAACAGATCGCCGCCCAGAGCTTCCCCGGCGTGTACGGCAAGATGGCCCAGTCCATCAACGAACTGGTTGCCTCCCACATCGCCGTCAAGATGCGCGTGGTGGAAGTCGTCGGGCGCTACGCCAAGGGCGACCTCTCGGTGGACATGGACCGCCTGCCGGGCAAAAAAGCCCTGATCACCGACGCCATCGACGGCGTGAAGACCAGCCTGCAGACGATCAGCCAGGAAATCTCCAAACTCGTCGCCGCCGCCAACCAGGGCAACTTCAAAGCCCGCGGCGACGTCGAGCGCTTCGAATACGCCTTCCACACCATGGTCGAAGGGCTCAACAGCCTCATGCAGACCAGCGACGTTGGGCTGTCCGAAGTCTCCCGCGTCCTGCGTGCCGTCGCCGGGGGCGATCTCAACGACCAGATCACCGGCCAATACGCCGGCACCTTCGGCCAACTCAAAGAAGACACCAACGCCACCGTCGAGCGGCTCAAAGAAGTCGTCGGCCAGATCAAAGAAGCCACCGATTCCATCAACACCGCCGCCGGAGAAATCGCCGCCGGCAACAGCGACCTCTCCTCGCGCACCGAAGAGCAGGCCAGCAGCCTGGAAGAGACCGCCTCCAGCATGGAAGAGCTCAACGCCACGGTGAAACAGAACGCCGAGAGCGCCAGGAACGCCAAAGAACTCGCCAGCGGCGCCAACGACAAGGCCGTGCAAGGCGGCGAAATGGTCAAGCGCGTGGTGGGCACCATGGGCGAGATCCAGGAATCGAGCAAGAAGATCGCCGACATCATCGGCGTCATCGACGCCATCGCCTTCCAGACCAACATCCTCGCCCTCAACGCCGCAGTGGAAGCGGCGCGGGCGGGCGAACAAGGCCGCGGCTTCGCCGTCGTCGCCTCCGAAGTCAGAAACCTCGCCCAGCGCAGCGCCCAGGCCGCCAAAGAGATCAAAGGCCTGATCGCCGACTCCGTGGAGAAGGTGGACGGCGGCGCCAGGCTGGTGGATGAAGCCGGCCAGACCATGGATGAGATCGTCGAATCGTTCCAGCAGGTCGCTGGACTGGTGACCGAGATCGCCGGTGCTTCCAGAGAACAATCCTCCGGTATCGAGCAGGTGACGCAAGCCGTGGCGCAGATGGACGAAGTCACGCAGCAGAACGCGGCGCTGGTGGAAGAGTCCGCGGCGGCGGCGGAGAGCCTGGAAGAGCAGGCGCGGGCGCTGACGCGGGCGGTGGCGGTGTTCAAGCTCGACACGCGCAACTTCGCTGCCAGCGAACGGAAGGAGCCTGCGCGCAGGCCGGTCGCCAGCAGTTCGGGCGGTGCCAAGGTTTCCCGAATCAAGAAAGTTGCCGGCGGCAATGCCAAGGCGGCGCCTGCCGACGAATGGGAGGAGTTCTGAGGATTTCGCCTTGGCGGCTGTCTTCAGAACCTAACCAAGCGCCGCAGTATGGGATCGGAGACGCCCCGTAGCGCGAATGTTCCGTCGTCCCCGCCCTGACGGCGCCCGATTCACCCGGCTTTCGCCAGCCGCGCAAACACCCGTTTCATGGCATTGACCCGATCCAGGTACGCGCGCACATCGTGATCGCCGCAGTGCTGGCCCGCGCCCACGCCGAACGAGCCAAACGCGAGGAGGGAATGATCTCGCCCGCCGCCACCTACCGGGTGACCGGGGCAGGTCGGCTGCACTTCCACACCGCGCCGGACCCCCTGTGCTGGCAGAGCCAGGTGTTCATCATCCCCAACGACACCGTGATCGCCTATTCCAAATACGGCGACTGGTTCAGCGTCATGTACGTGAACCCGAGAACCGGCAACGACGTGGCAGGCTGGCTCCAGGCGCCACGGCTCAAATACACCGGCCGGATCGCGCCGCAGTAGGGGCGCTTTTCCGCGGCGGGACGAGTAGTGCCGGCGCCTACCGTAGCGGCAGCCGCAGTTCCACCACCCCGTCCTCCAGGTGCGAGCTGACCTGGAACCCGAGTTCCTCGGCCAGCTCCTTCATGCGCCCGTTGTCGGGCAGCGTCTCCCCGCGCAACTCATGGGTGCCGCGGTCGCGCAGGTAGGCAATCATGCGCTGCAGCAGCAGTTTGCCCAGGCCTTTGCCTTTCATGGTCGAGCGCACGACGATGGCGAATTCGGCACACACGTTGTCGGGATCGGCCACCGCCCGCACTTCGCCCACGGTTTCCGGTTTTCCGTCGGCGCCCGGGGCGATGGCGACGAAAGCCATTTCCCGGTCGTAGTCGATCTGGGTGAAGCGCGCGAGTTGCCGGTGGGGCAGGTGGCGCATGGTGCTGAAGAAGCGGTAGCGCGAGTCCTCGGCCGACAGCGATTCGAGGAAAGCGCCATGCTCGGGTTCGTCCTCGGGCCGGATCGGCCGCAGCAGCAGATCGAGTCCGTTCCAGGACAGCCTTTCCTCCAGTTCCTTCGGATAGGGCCGGATGGCGAACCGCCGTACGCCACGGCGGCGGCGGCGGGGCAGGATGCGGATGCGGGCGTCCATGACCCGTACCCCATCGGAGTCGGCCAGCAGCGGGTCAATCTCCAGTTCCGCCACCTCGTCCAGATCCGCCACCAGTTGGGAAACCTGCACCAGGGCCAGACAGACGGCGTCCAGATCGATGGTGGCGGCGCCCGCCATAAGCCGCGAGACTCCCGCCCGTTCCACCAGGTCCCGCGCGAGCAGCAGGTTGAGCGGTGGCAGCGCCACTGCCACGTCACGCACCAAGGCGGCGCTCGGCCCGCCGCGGCCGAAGACGATGAGCGGTCCGAAAACGGGATCGGAGACCGCGCCCACCAATAGCTCGAAGCTGCCGGGAGCCAGCGCCGCCGGCTGCAGGCTGAAGCCTTCCAGGCGGATGCCCTGGGCCCGCTCCCTGGCCCGCCGCCGCAGGTTGCGGGCGGCCTGACGAACCTCGCCGCTGGAAGCCAGCCCATGGACGGTGCCGAGGGAAGGGGCACCGCCGTGATCTGCTGCCAGCACCGGCCGCAGCCCCACCGGGAAACCCTGTTCTTCGGCAAGGCGGACGACTTCGGCTTCGGTGTGGGCGACTTGCGGCTGGTCCACCGTCAGCCGGTAGGCCTGGAGGAGCGCTTTCGCGTCCCCCTCGACGAGCCATTCCCGGCCATCGGCCAGCGCCTTGGCGACCAGTTCGTGGCCGCGCGAAGAATCGGGATGGAAATCCGTGGGGACTGACGGCGGGGTCTCGGCCAGCAAGTCGCGGTTGATGCCGTACTGCACGATGCCGAGGAACATTTCCACCGCCCTTTCCGGCGACGGGAAGCTCGGAATATGGCATTGATTGGCGATGGCCTGGGCGGCGTGGGCGCTTTCGCCGCCCATCCAGCAGGTGATCAGCAGCGGCCGGGCGGATTGGGCGGGAGCCTCACACACTGCGCGTGCGATTTCGGCTGCCGGCACAATTGCCGTGGGAGCAACGATGAGCAGCACTGAATCGTTGTCGGGGCTTGCCAGCAGTGCGGCCAGGACGTCCCGGTACCGATGGGCCGGCGAATCGATCGGCAACTCCAGGGGATTGCCCGGCGTTCGGGAAAGGCCGGCCGCTTCGAGGGCCGCCAGTGTCTCCGGCGAAAAGCTCGCCAAGGAACCGCCGCCGCGGTGGAGCACCTGGGCGGCCATGGCACCGAATCCGGCGCCATTGGTGACGATGGTCAGCCGCGACCGTTTCACCGGCTTGGCCCGCGCCAGGGCCTCCACGGCTTCGAAAAGTCCCTCGGTCGTGTCCACGCGGACGATGCCGGCGCGGCGCAGGGCGGCGGCATAGACATCCTCTTCGTCCACCAGCGCGCCGGCCCGGGTGGCGCCGACAGGTTGGCTGGCGCCGAGGCGGCTGGGGCGGATCGCCACCACCGGCTTGTTTCTGCCGGCGGCCCGGGCGGCGGACATGAACTTGTGTCCATCCGTCACCTGGTCGAAATGCAGCAGGATGGCTTCGGTCGCCGGGTCGGAAGCGAGTTGGTCGAGAACGTCGCCGATGTCCACGTCGCCGCTGTCGCCCAGGTGCATCACGCAGGAGAAGCCGATGCCTTTGGTCTGGGCCCAGTCCACCACCGCGGCGGTGACGGCCGCCGACTGGGCGACGAAAGCAAGCCGGCCGGGCGCCAGCCGCGCCTGGGAAAAACTGGCATTGAGCCCGATGGCGGGCACGACGATGCCGGCGCTGCCGGGGCCGAGTATTCGCATGAGGTGGGGCCGGGCCGCCTTGAGCAGTGCGATGCGCAGGCTCTCCCCCTCTTCGGTACGGATGTGGGAGGCGATTGGGCAGGTCACGATGGCCGCCCGGGTACCTTGCCGCGCCAGTTGGTGGACCACGTCGGGCAGGGATTCCAGGGGGGAGCACAGCACCGCCAGGTCGGGAGCGGCTGCCAGCTTGTCCACCTGGGTATGATGGATCAGACCCAGCAGCGAACGGTGTCGCACGGCCACCGGTTGGATCAGGCCTGAGAATCCGCCCGCCGCGAGGTTGTTCAGCACCAGCGTTCCGTAGCCGCCGGGCGCGTCCGACGCCCCCACCACGGCCACCGATCGGGGATGAAACAGGTATTCCAGGTTGCGGACGGTCATGGCGCAGACTCGTTGGGGGAAGGGGCCGCAAGGGTAGGCCGGCCGGTGACGCCGCCTCTGGCCGGCCATCTTCCGGCCCCGCCGGAGTAGGCTGCCACTGTCATTTTGCGGTTCGACGTTACTGTACGCCGGATCGCGGGCCCGGCGTGGGTGCCGCTCACTACCCCGGGGTTGCCCTGCTCTGGTCCCCAGCGGCGAGGAAATTGGCGACACAGGCGTGGAAGGCGTCCGGATCTTCGAGGTGGGGCGCATGGCCGCAGGCGGGGATCACGGCGAGCTGCGCCGCGGGAAGCGCCGCCGCCATCTGCCTACCGATGGCTCGGAACTTGGTGTCGAGTTCGCCAACCACGAGCAAAGTTGGACGGTCGAAACCGCCAAGTTGGTCCCACAGCGCAGGCTGCGCGCCGGTGCCCATGCCGCGCAGGCTGCCGGCCAGGCCGGCCGGGTCATTGTCCTGCCGCTGCTGCAGCAGTGTTTGCCGCACCGCTTCGGGCAGGCGCGCCTGGCTGGCGAAGAGCGGCAGTCCGGCCCAATAGCCGGCGAACCAGCCGATACCCTGGCGCTCGATGCGCTCGGCAAGGGCTTCGTCCGCCGCTTGGCGGGTGCGGCGCTCTTCCGCCGCCGCCAGGCCCGGCGAAGCGCTTTCCAGTATCAGCGAACGTACGCGATCGGGGTGGTGGAGGGCGAAGTACAAAGCCAGCCGGCCGCCCATCGAATAGCCCAGCAGATGCACCGGCTCCGGCGTGATCGAATCCAGCAGCGCGACCAGATCGGCGCTTGCCGCCGCCATGGCGTAGCGCGCCGGCTCGGCCGGCCTAGCGGTGCGGCCATGGCCCGGCAGATCGGGGGCGATGACCTGATGGCGGGTGGCGAGCCGCGGGATCAGGTTTTCCCAGGACTGCGCGCTTCCAGCGAAACCGTGGAGTAGAACCAAGGGGTCGCCTGCGCCACGAATCGTCCAATGGTAAGCCAGTCCGTTGATTTGTTTGGTTGGCACGCTTCCTCCCTGCAGCCTCGATTCACGGGCAACGGCGCGCGGCGATGACGAAGGGCTAAACCCTTGCCAGTAAAGGGACAAAAGCCTCTCCTACCGGCCGCGAAACCGGACTATAGTCATTCCGTGCAGTGTCGAGATGGTGCAATGATTGCTAAGTTGTTTCCTAAGTTTTCGTCCCTGTCGCTGCCGGGCGGTGCGGGGCAGGGCGCTGCGGACAATTTGCCCGCCGCCAGTGATGTCCCGGCCGACGC
>JBAWHH010000454.1:0-3052 GCA_049593715.1 Rhodocyclaceae bacterium | reverse complement strand
GGGAACACCACGCACCGGCGGAGCTTTCCGGCGGCCAGCAGCAGCGCGTCGCCATCGCCCGCGCCATCGTCACCCGGCCCCTGGTCCTGCTGGCGGACGAACCTACGGGCAACCTGGATAGCCAGCGCGGCAACGAGATCATGGAACTGCTGGTTTCCCTCAACCGCGAACAGGGCATCACCATCATCATGGTGACTCACGAACCGGACATGGCGGCCTACGCCAGCCGGACGGTGCGCTTCGTGGACGGGCGCATCGAAAGCGACCGCAGGAGTGTGCCGGCGTGATGCAGAAAATCCTCAACGCGCTGCTGCTGGCCCTGCGCGCCATCCGCCGCAACTTGATGCGCTCTTTCCTCACCGTGCTGGGCATCGTCATCGGCGTGGCGGCGGTGGTCACCATGGTGACGCTGGGCAACGGCGCTACGCGCATGGTGTCCGACCAGATTTCAAGCCTGGGCAGCAATCTGCTGATCCTGCGGCCCGGCCAGCAGTTGGGCCCGGGGCGCGACAGTGCCGGCGCGGCGAACTTCCGGCTGGCCGACGTGGAAGCGCTGGAGAACCAGATCGCGGCCTTGCGGGCAGTGGCCCCCGTCGTGGGGAGCAAGGTGACACTGGTGGCCGGGGGGCAGAACTGGCAGTCCCAGGTCAATGGCACCACCAACGCCTATTTCACCGCCGGCAACTGGACCATCGCCAGCGGACGCGGCTTCGAGCCCGACGAGGAAATGGCGGGAAAAGCCGTCTGCGTCATCGGCAACACGGTGCGCAAACAGTTGTTCGCCAACCAGTCTCCCATCGGTAGCGAGTTGCGGGTCAAGAGCTTCACCTGCGAGGTCATCGGCCTGCTGGCTGCCAAAGGCCAAGGAGCCATGGGGCAGGATCAGGACGATGTGGTGCTGGTGCCCATCCGCACCGTACAGCGGCGGCTGACCGGCAGCCAGGACGTGGGAACGCTGATGCTTTCGATGCGCGACGGGGCTTCGGCCGATGCGGTGATGGAGCAGATTCGCCAACTGATGCGGGAGCGCCGCAAGCTGGCGGAAAACGCTGACGACGATTTTCACGTCATGGACACCAAGCAGATCGCCGAAACGCTCTCCGGCACCATCCGCACCATGACCGGCCTGCTGGGCGCCGTGGCGGCGGTGAGCCTGCTGGTGGGCGGCATCGGCATCATGAACATCATGCTGGTGTCGGTGACCGAGCGCACGCGCGAGATCGGCGTTCGCCTCGCCATCGGCGCGCTGGAACACGAGGTGCTGCTGCAGTTCCTCATCGAGGCGGTGGTGCTGTCGGCGCTCGGTGGGCTGGTCGGCATCGTGCTCGCCCTGGTGGCCTGTCTGGGCCTGTCCAGCCTGATGAACATGCCTTTCCTGTTCAACCCCGGCATCAACTTTCTGGCCTTCGTTTTCTCCGGGATCATCGGCATCGTCTTCGGCTATGTGCCGGCCGGCCGGGCCGCCCGACTCGATCCCATCGTTGCCCTGCGCTACGAATAGAGGCAGCGAAAGCCCTCTTTTGAGCCAGTGGTTGGGCTCCCGAACGAAGCAGAATGCGGCGCGAGAGGCAGTTCGCCCAAGACCCCCCGTCAGACACCTGCGCAGAAGGCCATTGATGCCCATGAGTTTCGGAACCAGCCCCGACGACAGCCCGCTTAAAAAATCGAATTTCCTCGGCCTTGCGCCTTTCCTGCGCCGGAGCATCAATGGCGTCGACTTGCGGCCAGCCGGTCAGGAGTTGCTGGCCGGAACGCAAAGCGAACCCGACGACGCCAACCTCTGGATGAATTTGTCCCTGGCCATGCTCTGCATGGGCCAGCGCGATCTTGGGTTGGCGATTCAGGCCAAGGCGCTCGAGTTGGCGCGTATTTACCATCTGTCTGCGTCGGAACGGCCGGCAAAACTGCGCCTTCTGGTGCTCATGGCTCCCGGTGACCTGGCGGCGAACACGCCCATCGATTGCCTGCTGGAGCACAGCGATATCGACCTCGATCTCTACTATGTGTCGGAGGACGGGCTGTTTGCCAGCCCCATCCCCGCGCACGACGTCTTGATGGTCGGCCTGAGCGAAGCGGACGAGAATCGAGCCCTTCTTGCCGCCCTGAGTCCGGCGTTGGCCGGTTGGCCCAAGCCCATCGTCAATTTGCCGGACAACATTTCGTCGGTGGGCCGGGAGGCCGCCAGCCGATTGCTTCAAGACGTTACGGGTTTATTTCTGCCGAAAACCGAAATGGTTGACCGCGCCACGCTGCAAGCGCTTGCGACGGGTATGGCCGATCTCGGCGAGGTCTTCCCCGAAATTTGCTTCCCGGTGATCCTGCGCCCGGTGGGATCCCATGCCGGCCGCGATCTGGAGCGGATCGACAATGGGGAGCAAATTGCCGCCTATCTTTCCAGGGTCTCTGCAAACGACTTCTTCATTTCCCGCTTCATCGATTACCGCGGCCAGGATGGGCTCTACCGCAAGTTCCGCGTTGCCTTGATCGCAGGGCGCCCCTTCGCCTGTCACATGGCGATCTCGTCGCACTGGATGGTGCATTACGTGAACGCCGGCATGTACGAAGAGGAAGCCAAACGCGCGGAAGAGGCCCGCTTCATGGCGAACTTCGCTGACTTTACCCTCCGGCACCGTGTCGCGCTGGACGCCATTTTCCGCCGCACCGGCCTCCACTACGTTTGTATCGACTGTGCCGAGACCCTGGATGGGGATCTCCTGGTATTCGAGATCGACCATGCAATGGTTGTACACGCCATGGATCCCGAATACCTCTTCCCATACAAGCAGCCGCACATGGAGAAGGTCCGCCAGGCGTTCCGCGAGTTCGCCCTCGGACTGGTCGCGAGCCACGAAGCAAAAGCCATGGCGTAGTCACGGAAAGGAAACGAACCAATGCTGTCACGCAACGACCTGAACTTTTCCGGCGGTCCCGGCGCGCTGCCGGATAGCGTGTTGCGGCAGGTTCGAGATTCCATCGTCGAAGTCCCGGAAGTCGGTCTCTCGATTCTGGGCATCAGTCACCGTTCCGACTGGTTCAGTCAAATCGTGGCGGA
>JBAWHH010000453.1:0-2009 GCA_049593715.1 Rhodocyclaceae bacterium | reverse complement strand
GATTCATCGCGCACCTCCTTCAAGGGGCGGGGCGAACCCCGCCCCGCCAGCTCAAGCCACCTTCACTTCGATGCGCCGCGGCTGCGCATGTTCCGCTTTCGGGATGCGCAGCTTGAGCACCCCCTGGTTGAACTCCGCGGCCACTTTCGCGCTGTCCAGTTCCTTCGACAGAGTGAACACGCGGCGGTAGCGGGGCAGGCTCACTTCGGCGTGGGAGGCTTCCATCCCTTCCGGAATGTTCAGCGCCAATTCACCTTCGATGGTCTGGGTATCGGCCTCCACCTGCAGGTGGAGCTTGTCCTTCGGCACGCCAGGCATGTCGGCGTAAACCGTTATTCCACCCGCGTCTTCGATCACGTCCACCGGCGGCATCAGCGTCGCCGTCTCACGGGCCGCCTCGGCTTGTTTGGTCACGGCAGTGTTGTCGGTCATGGTCGGTCCTCCTCACTGAATGGCGATACGGCGCGGTTGGGCGGCCTCTTTGCGGGCAATGCTGATATGCAGCACGCCATCGCGGCATTTGGCCTCCACCGTGGCCGGATCAACGTCTTCGGGTAGCGTCACGACGCGGCGAAAACGCCCGGCGAAACGCTCGTCGATGTGTACCGTCGCCTTCTCCGGCACCGCCTCGGCTTTGCGTTCGCCGGCGATGGTCAGCACGCCCTTTTCAACGTGCACATCCAGACTTGCCGGATCGACACCGGGCACGAACGCATACACTTCCACGGCTTTCGACGTGCCGCCCACATTCATGGCGGGAAAACCGCGTGTCAAGCCGCGAATGCTGGGAGAGAGGTCGAAGCTTTGCTGCATTTCGCGTTGCAGCCGGTCGAGTTCCGCGAACACGTCGCGGGGGAATAGGGTGCGATACATCATGGTCTATCCTCCATTCGATCAACGATGAGCGCATCCAGCGGCGCCCTCATGACTCAATATGGGTGCGAGATCGGGGAGTTCAATACCTGGATGGGACCTGGCCGAAGCCGGACATTGCGCGCCCCACGGCCCCACCGTGAATCGATGCCCGATACAAGAACAGCGTTGGGCTCGGCCGCGGGGGGACAGACCTGCGCCCAAAGGAATTGGGCAGCAACGATCGGGTACGGATGCCCAAGACGTTCGTAGAAGCCCAGGGCGGCGGAAAAGCCAGCGACGGCATCGGCACGCGCTCCGCTGACCATGGGGCAGCGTGCCAAGCCGAAGTGGCAGAACTGCCGATACGGATGCGTTTAATGCAACAATTCCTGTCCAACCAAAATTCCAATGGAGCCAGCCATGCCCAGCCTGTTGCCCAACGTCGATCCTGAAGGGCTGCTCGAATACTCGGTCGTCTATACCGACCGCGCGCTCAACCACATGTCCGCCGCTTTCCAGCGCGTGATGAACGACATTTCCGGAATGCTCAAGCGCGCTTACAACGCAAAAGCAGCCATTGTGGTGCCCGGCAGCGGAACCTTCGGCATGGAAGCGGTGGCGCGCCAATTCGCGGCGGATCGCCGCTGCCTGGTGATCCGCAACGGCTGGTTCAGCTACCGCTGGACGCAGATTTTCGACATGGGGCAGATTCCCGCGGCAACGACCGTGCTAAAGGCTCGACCCATAGGCGACGGGCGGCAAGCGCCTTTCGCCCCGGCGCCGATCGAAGAGGTCGTCGCCGCAATCCGGGAAAACCGGCCCGATCTGGTTTTCGCACCCCACGTCGAAACGGCATCGGGGATGATCCTGCCCGACGACTACCTGCGGGCGGTGGCCGACGCGGCCCACGAGGTCGGCGGGATGTTCGTCCTCGACTGCGTCGCCTCCGGCACCATTTGGGTGGACATGACGGCGATCGGCGTGGATGTGCTGCTCAGCGCGCCGCAGAAAGGCTGGAGCGGATCGCCCTGCTGCGCCGCGCTGACTTTATCGAAACCTTCCCGTTCCGTTTCTGCCATGACGTCGCGGCAGCGGGCGAGGGCGTCGGTGGGCATGGTGGCATGGTAAGCGTGGCCGCCGCCTTCGTAGGTTTC
>JBAWHH010000452.1:0-3075 GCA_049593715.1 Rhodocyclaceae bacterium | reverse complement strand
GCCCGGTGCAGCGGACGCCCGCTGGCGCGCTCCCACAGCATTGCCGTTTCGCGCTGATTGGTGATGCCGATCGCCGCAATGTCGGCCCCGGTGAGCCCGGCGTTGGCGATGGCGGCGCGGGCGACGCTCAACTGGTCCGCCCAGATATCCAGGGGATCGTGCTCGACCCAGCCTGCCTGGGGGAAAAATTGCGGAAGCTCCTTCTGCGCCAGGCCGCGGATGTTGCCCTCCGCGTCGAAGACGATGGCGCGGGAACTGGTGGTGCCCTGGTCCAATGCGAGGACGAATTCCATGGCTGCGCAAGTCCTGTTCGTGGCACGCCGTCAGGGGCGGCGCAAGGGGAGCGAATCAGCCCGGATGATACAATGCGGGGCTTATTCTTCGCCCGGATGCCCATCCGGCGCGGCTTTCCGCCGTTTCCAACAGGTTCGTTTATGAAAAGCGCCGAGATTCGCCAGAAATTCCTCGATTTCTTTGCTTCCAAGGGCCATCAGATCGTCGGCTCCAGTTCCCTGGTGCCCCACGAGGATCCGACGCTGCTCTTCACCAATGCGGGGATGAACCAGTTCAAGGACGTGTTTCTGGGTTTCGACAAGCGCCCCTACCAGCGCGCCACCACGTCGCAAAAGTGCGTGCGTGCCGGCGGCAAACACAACGACCTGGAAAACGTCGGCTACACGGCACGCCACCACACCTTCTTCGAGATGCTGGGCAACTTCAGCTTCGGCGACTACTTCAAGCTGGACGCGATCAAGTACGCCTGGGAACTGCTGACCGAGGTCTTCAAACTGCCGCCCGACCGCCTCTGGGTGACGGTGTATGCGGAAGACGACGAAGCCTTCGACATCTGGACGCGGGAGATCGGCCTGCCCGCCGACCGCGTCATCCGCATCGGTGACAACAAAGGCGCGCGCTACGCCTCGGACAACTTCTGGATGATGGGGGACACCGGCCCCTGCGGGCCCTGTTCGGAAATTTTCTACGACCACGGCCCGGAAATTCCCGGTGGCCCCCCCGGCTCGCCGGATGAAGACGGCGACCGCTACATCGAGATCTGGAACAACGTCTTCATGCAGTTCAATCGGGACGAGGCGGGGGTCATGCACCCGCTGCCCAAGCCCTCGGTAGATACCGGCATGGGCCTGGAGCGCGTGTCGGCGGTACTGCAGCATGTGCATTCAAACTACGAGATCGACCTGTTCCAGCATCTGATCAAAGCGGCGGCACGGGAAACCTCTGACGCGGACATGGATTCTCCGTCACTGAAGGTACTCGCCGACCACATCCGCGCTTGCGCTTTCCTCATCGCCGACGGAGTGATTCCGGGCAATGAAGGCCGCGGTTACGTGTTGCGACGCATCATCCGGCGCGCCATCCGCCACGGCTACAAGCTGGGCGCCCGCGCGGCGTTTTTCCATCGCCTCGTCCCCGATCTGGTGGCCGAGATGGGCGTGGCCTATCCGGAACTCGTCAGTGGCGAGCGCCGGGTGATGGACGTGCTGCGACAGGAAGAGGAGCGCTTTTTCACCACCATCGAGCACGGCATGGCCATCCTGGAGGGCGAACTCGCCGCCATGGCCGATAGCGGCAACAAGGTCTTCGCCGGCGAAACCGCGTTCAAACTCCACGACACCTTCGGCTTCCCCCTCGACCTCACCGCGGACATCGGCCGCGAGCGCGGGGTGACCGTCGATGCCGCCGCTTTCAACGCCGCCATGGCGCGCCAGAAAGAGCAGGCGCGGGCCGCTGGCAAATTCAAGATGGCCGCCAACCTCGACTACAGTGGGCCGGCGACCAGTTTCCACGGCTACGACCGCCTAGAGACAAAGGGCAACGTGCTGGCGTTGTACAAGGACGGCACGCCAGTGAATCAACTGGTGGAAGGCGACTTGGGCGTCGTGGTGCTGGATGACACCCCCTTCTACGCTGAATCCGGCGGCCAGGTAGGCGACCGCGGCGAATTGCGCAGTGTCCATGGCATCTTCACCGTGGAAGACACGCAAAAGATCCAGGCCAGTGTGTTCGGCCACCACGGCGTGGTGACCACCGGCACCCTCTCCGTCGGCAACAGCGTCACCGCCCGCGTCGATACCCAGGCGCGCGCCCGGACGGTACGCAACCACTCTGCCACCCATTTGATGCACAAGGCGCTGCGGGAAGTGCTGGGCAGCCACGTGCAGCAGAAAGGGTCCCAGGTCGATCCCGACAAAACGCGCTTCGACTTCGCCCACAACGCGCCGATCAGCGACGCCGACCTGCGCAAAGTGGAATCCATTGTGAACGCGGAAATCCTGGCCAACGCTGCCACCGTGGCCCGCGTGCTGCCGATCGAGGAAGCCCAGAAGACCGGCGCCATGATGCTGTTCGGCGAAAAGTACGGCGACGAGGTGCGGGTGCTGGACATCGGCTCGTCGCGGGAGTTGTGCGGCGGCACCCACGTAACCCGCACCGGCGACATCGGGCTGTTCAAGATCGTCGCCGAAAGCGGCATCGCCGCCGGGGTGCGGCGCATCGAAGCGGTCACCGGGGATAACGCCCTGGCCCACGTCCAGGAACAGGAGCGCACGCTCGCGCAGGTGGCCGCCGAGATCAAGGCCCAGCCCCAGGAAGCGGCAGCGCGGGTGGCCCAGATCATCGACAACGTGAAGGCGCTGGAAAAGGAACTGGCGCGGCTCAAGTCAAAGCTGGCGGCGAATCAGGGCGAAGAACTGGTGAGCCAGGCGACCGAGGTCAAAGGAGCCAAGGTTCTCGCGGTCGCGCTCGACGGTGCCGACGTCAAGGCGCTGCGGGAAACCATGGACAAGCTCAAGGACAAGCTCAAGTCCGCAGTCATCGTGCTCGGCGCAGTGGCCGACGACAAGGTGTCGCTGATTGCCGGCGTCACAGCCGACCTTACCGCGAAGGTAAAGGCGGGCGACCTGGTCAACTTCGTCGCCCAGCAGGTGGGCGGGAAAGGCGGCGGCCGCCCGGATATGGCCCAGGCTGGCGGTACGGAACCGGCCAAGCTTGCCGGCGCGCTGGCACAAGTAAAGGACTGGGTCGCGCAGCGCCTTTGAACGGAGCGTCCCGGTCCCC
>JBAWHH010000451.1:0-6134 GCA_049593715.1 Rhodocyclaceae bacterium | reverse complement strand
GCGGCGTTCAACATCGTGTCGACCCTCATCATGGCGGTGACCGACAAGGAGTCCGACATCGCCATCCTGCGTACCCTGGGGGCGAGCCCACGTAGCGTCATGAGCATCTTCATCATCCATGGATCGATCATCGGCGTGATCGGGCTGGCGATGGGCGTGGCCGGTGGCCTGGCCCTGGCCTTCAATCTGGATGTCGTGATTCCCGCCCTGGAACGATTGCTCGGCGTGGAGCTGTGGACCAAAGAGGTCTATTACATCAGCGAACTGCCTTCCAAGGTCGAATGGCCGGACGTGATCACCATTGGTGCCGTGTCCTTCGTCCTGACCTTGCTGGCGACGCTTTATCCGAGCTGGCGGGCCGCTCGCACCAATCCGGCGGAGGCGCTGCGTTATGAATGAAGCGGCTCCCATCATGGCGGAACGGGCGGCGGAAAAACCCATGGCCACGCCGGTGCTGTCCTGCCGCGGCCTGCGCAAGGTTTTCGTTCAGGGGAAAGAGGAAGTCCGGGTGTTGCTGGGCGTGGACCTCGACGTCGCCGCCGGGGAAAGGGTGGCCATCGTCGGCGCTTCGGGCTCGGGCAAGAGCACACTGCTGCATTTGCTGGGGGGACTCGATGCGCCCAGCGGCGGCAGCGTGAAACTGCTCGGCCGGGACTTGACCCAGTTCAGCGAGCGCGAGCAGGGACGGCTGCGCAACGAGTCGCTGGGCTTCATTTACCAGTTCCACCATCTGCTGCCGGAATTCACCGCCGCGGAGAATGTTGCCATGCCGCTGTTCATTCGGCGCATGCCGCGGGCCGAAGCGCTGGAGCGGGCGAAGAGTGTGCTGGATGCGGTGGGCCTGGGTCATCGGCTTGGGCACACGCCGGGGGAGTTGTCCGGCGGGGAGCGCCAGCGCGCGGCGGTGGCGCGGGCGCTGGTGACGCGCCCTGCCTGCGTGCTGGCGGACGAGCCCACGGGCAACCTGGACCGCCAGACCGCCGCGACCGTCTTCGACCTGATGCTGCAGCTCAACGCCGATCTGGGCACCAGTTTCATCATCGTTACCCACGACCACGAGCTGGCGGCCAAGGCGCAACGGACGCTGCGGTTGGAAGACGGCGCGCTGCGGGGCTGAAGCCGGCCGCTGATGGCGGTTGGCTGCGGACGCATCGACCGCCGGTCTGCAGCTTTTCGTCAGAAATTCGGCCTTGAGACGGATCTTCGCCAAGTTTCCTGCGACGGAAGCCGGGAAGGTGGCAATCAACGGCGAGGTTTTCCGTTTGCCCGTTTCTCGCAACTGAGGGGAAGGCGCGGATTGCCGACATTGGCGCCAGAAAGCCTGCAACAAGCGGTTACAAGTCTTACATTCATCGTGTGGATTGCTGGCGAAGGCGCCGGTATCTTGCGGTCTCGGCAACAACTTCCAACCCCAACAACGGGAGATCCGCATGAAGACGAAGATAAGCAAAACCATCGCTGCCATATCCCTGGGTGCGCTGTTCTCGACGCTGGCGTACGGCCAGACCACCGATCCCATGCTTCAGCGCAACATCAATCAGCAGCATCGCATCGAGCAGGGTCTGGAATCGGGACAGCTCAACACGCGCGAAGCCGCCCGGCTGGAAAGGAAGGAGGCCGTCGTCAACCGCATGGAGAGTCGGGCGCTGCGCGACGGCACCGTGAGCGAAGCGGAGCAGCAACGGATCGACCGCGCCCAGGACAATGTCAGCCGCGACATCTACCGCGAGAAACACGATGCACAGATCGGCAATCCGGACTCCGCTTCGTCACAGCGCATGCAGGCCGGCGTGCAGCGCAATATCAACCAGCAACAGCGTATTCAGCAGGGTGTGCAATCGGGTGCGCTGACCAATCGTGAGGCAGCCCGGCTTGAGCGCGGCCAGGCCCGGGTCAACCGGCGCGAAGCGCGGGCGGGCGCTGACGGCTGGGTCGGCCCCGGCGAGCAGCGCCGCATCCAGCGCGCCGAAAATCGCCAGAGCCGCCACATCTGGCGCCAGAAACACGACCGCCAAGTGCGTCATTGAAGTTCGTCGCCCTTGCGCGACGTGGAGCCGGCGTTGGCCAAAGGCGGCGACGCCGGTTCTGCGCTTCAGCCCAGGGGGGGCATATTGGCGCCGATCAGCAACGTGAGGGAGGCGAATACGGTGATGAGGATGTTGTCGTCGATGGGGCCAAACTCGTAGCGCTCGACGAAAGTCGCAATGGCGGCCGAGGCCAGGCCCCAGACGGGGATGGAAGGCTGGGCGGCGCCGGCGACGATCCAGCCCATCGGCAGGCAAAGGATCAACATGAATACGCTGCCGACCATACTTTTCGAGCGGCGGCGGATCAGGGCGTTGCGGGCGATACCGGTGACGCCGTCGCCGAAAGCCATATAGAGCGAAGGCAGCACCGCCAACCACGGATCCCCCAGCACCCACCACAGCAGCGAGATGGAGGTCCACCACATAAGGCTGAACTTGACGTCATTGCGGTTCTCCGGCGTCTGGAACCAGTACATGCGCAGGCCGGAAACGTGGGCGGCGTAGGTGAACAGCGTCAGCAGGATGCCGCACACCATGGGATACCAGGGATCCTTGAAAACGAAAGGAACCATCAGCGATCCCACCCCGCCCGCCAGCATGTGCACGATCTTGCGGTTGTAGTAGACGGCGCGGATCGGCTCCATGCCCCGCGCCACCATATGGAAATACGGAATGCGGGTGAGGAACAGCACCGACATCACGTAGGCGCCCAGCCCTAAGGCCCAGGGCAATTGGGGGTCGAGAGTCATGGAATCCCTGATTGTTGCTAATGTGCGCTGGACTTAGCGCCCGACGGGCGGAAGCGACTGCCGGTAAGGGGCTATTTTTCGGCCAGCAAGTGCTGCTTGCGCAGTTCGTCGGTGATAACCCGGACGATCTCGTTCACCAAGACGATCTTGGATTCGGGATTGACGCTTTCGCTGACCGCGGACCACACCGGTTTGCCGTCGGGAAGGCGATAGAGCAGCGTCTCCACCAGGTAGCGCTGTGTCAGGGCGACGTAGCCCGGCGTGACATAGGTGTAGGCGTAGGGATAGTAGTAATAGAAAGACTGGTAATAGGGCAGGTAGCCGCTGCCGGGATAGGTCGGGGCGATGTGGACCTGGGGCGGGATGTAGGTTTCACTCCTGTCGTGGGACACGAGGCGCGAAATGAGTGCGCCGTCGAAACCTTCCGCAGTCAGCCGCGCCTTGACCTTGTCGATATCCTTTTCCGGCTTGTCGAACAGGGTGAAACCGGGGACACCCGTCGTGGCCGGCGGCAGGCTCTGCACCGCGCGGGTCTCCGCCAGACGGCGGATCGCATCGTCGGATGTGGCGGCGAAAATGGCGATCTTTTTCATCGCCCCGCCGGCATCGTTGGTGTCTCGCCACGTCGAGGCGATATGGGTGGAAACGCAGCCAGAGGTGAACAGCACCACGGCTAGGGCGAGAAGGGTGCGCAGGATGGGGCGCAGAGGCAGGATTCGGCTCATGAGTGGGTAGCCACTTGTCAGGGGCGATGGCAGATGGCGCTATGGTAGCGCAGGCGTCTTGCAACTGCGGCCGCCGAGCGAGGTAGCAGCGGGTCAATGAAAGTCCCGGCTGCGGCTATCGAGGCCGCCCAGCAGTTCAGTATGGTCCACCAGCCGTTTGGCGATGAGGTGCACCACCTCGCCCTCGCGCTGCAACTGGCCATAAACGCCCATCAGCCGCGCGCCCAGCAGTTCGGGGTACATGTGCATTCCGTGCGGAACATGTCGCCGCGCAGAATCGACGCGGCAAGGCGCAGCAGATGATCCCAGCCGAGCAGTCCTTGCCTCACCTTGGGAAATTCGCCCGGATCTGGGGTACTCGTCTTGTCCGATCCGCTGAACGTTTTCAGGTGGTCGAGGCACACGTCCGCCGAGTGGCCTTTGCGGGGCCGCAAGGGCAGGGCGCTCATCACCTGCAGCAGGGCGCGAACGGGAGAGGGATTGCGGGCGAGTTGTTCGCGAACCCAGGCCGCGTGGCTCAAGGAAGGACGCAGATCGGCGCCGCCAATTTCTGTCTGGATCCGAACGCGAAGCGTCGCCGGATCGATCGAAGAGTCCTCCACCAGCGTTTGGATTCTCGTCAGACGCGCACGCAGGCTGGCGATCGTCTCGCTCTCCTTATTCTTGACGGTTTCGGAAGCATGGCGGATCAACTCGGCGCCTTTGCGCTGAGTCAATCGGGCGATACGGTCTGTGACGCCGTGAAGGGCCGATTTCAGATAGGCAACGGTCTGCAGAACACGCTCGCTGGGGCGCAGTTGTCGCATTCGTGCGGGCCGGCGCAGCCGCACCGCCTGCGCGTAATGGCGCAGGGTGCCGCCATTCAACATCTCCAAGGCGTAGCGGTCGCCCCCCATCTCCTGCAAATGCTTCAGGCGCACCAGCTCCTCGGACAGGGCGTGCGTGGAACGTCGCGGTACAGCCTGGGCGAGCCACTCGAAAAGCCGATGTTCGGGACCGAGGTACTCCACCGCCCAGGACTGATGCTCATACAGCGTTCGATGGCGTCGGTATAGGGCGCGCAGTGACGCGAGCGTGGGCGCCTCAACGCCGAGTTGTTCTCCGAGATAACGCGGGATCGCTTTGAAGGCGTCGAGCGAGCGCCCGGTCATGCGCAGGTAACCCAGATGCAGGGCCGCCGCCAGACGATGGCGGGAACGGAAACGCATCTGCAGCGCCGTGCGCTCCTCTTCGTTCAGACCGAAGAAGAAACGCAGCTCGACATCGGAGAGGGAGAACGGCAGCGACGACTGTCCGAGGTAATGCAACAACGCCCAACGCTGCATGGCGAGACTCCGTGCAAGAAGCTGGCCCCGTTACTGTAGCGCTACCACCGGTTCGATGCCTACGGACCCGAGAAGAGCAGACACTATGGAAAAATCAGTTAGATGGCAACCTATCAACAGCTTAACATTCTGATTTTATTAGACTTAAAAAAAACCGTCACTTTCCGCACGGAATGCACGTGCACCCCTTTGTGGGCCGCTCAAAGCGGCTGAAGTGCCGCTGTGCGTTCCGCCGCCGGGCGCCAACACCATCGAATATGTGCTCCCCCGCTTTGTGCCCACCAACGCCTCGGCTTCAGCACCGCTTTGGCTTCACACTTCGTCAGATCGACCTGGACCTGAACAACCCGCGTCCGGGACGAATGCTGATTCGCTTAACGCCAGAGCTATCGCCTCGTCTCCGAAACCAGCACTTGCCAGCCTCGCCACCGACATACGCCCGGAGATGTCAAACTTCTACTGCCTTCCCGGCAGAGCCGAGGGATCTCCCTTGGTGGTTAGCCAGGTGCGACAGGGCGGAGAATCCAGCGTGAGCGGCAAAGAACTCGTTTGTCACCACCCCATCCGATGTTTTTCTTCCGTCTCCCGATGGCGCTCATCGTCTTCCGAGTGCAGATACCGGCTTGTCGTGGTCAGGGACTCGTGACCGAGGTTGTCGCGCACATGCCGCAGATCCATGTCGCCCGTGGCCATGGCGGAGCCTGCGGTGTGGCGCAGCCAGTGGGCAGAGGCGGCGCGCAGCCGGTCGGCACGCAATTGCGTCTCCGGCGTGCTGTCACAGAGCCGCTGGGCCGCCTGCTCGAACACGCCTTTGATGATCTCGTGGACGGCGCTGCGGGTGAGCGCCCGAGGCTCCCCGCGCAGGGGCAAGAGGAGCGGCATGTCTTCGCCGGGCAAGGGCAGGGGAGGGAGGTTCTGTTCGCGACGGTAGCGGATGAGTTCGGCCATAAGTTCCTTGGTGACTGGAACCATGCGCAGCTTGTCGCCTTTCCCCAGTACGTCAAGCCACCACCGTTCCTCGCCCTTGGGACTGCGGCGGCAGAAGAACCCCCCCATGGTGTTCCCGGTGACTTCGGACAGCCGCAAGCCACAGGTATAGAGCAGAGAGAACAGCCAGCGCGCCCGAACCGCATGGGCGCGTTGCGCCACCGTCTCGGTGGGCATCGTGCTGATGTACTCTTTGACGGCTTGCCACAGATCGGCCTCCAGGAAGCGCGTGATGCGCGGCTTGGCTTTGCGGGCCCGCTGGCGGGAGAGCGCAAGCGGATTGCCGGCCAGATAGCCGGCGGTCACCAGCCAGGTGAACAT
>JBAWHH010000450.1:0-10810 GCA_049593715.1 Rhodocyclaceae bacterium | reverse complement strand
GAAGGGAGTGTCGCGCCGAACTTCGGCGCGTTGAACTTGCTCTCGCCCCCCGTTCGCATCGAAGTCAAAGACGAGTGGGCATGCGATCTGCCGGAGACCATGAAGAAGTGGCGCCGCGTGGCTTGCGCCGCTTTCAAGAACGGCCAGTCGGTGATGCCGATCCTTGATTTGCGCCGCTTGTTCAGCCTCGATCCGACCGACGCATAAGACAAGGGCGACCGCCGGGGTCGCCCTTGTCGCTGGACTCCAGCTTACCGCGCCATAGCGCGCAGGCGGGAAATGCGCTCCTCGGTGGCGGGGTGCGTGCTGAACAGGCCCTGGATGCTCCCGCCGGACAACGGATTGACGATCATCATCTGCGCCGTCGCCGGATGAGCCTCTGCGGACTGCATGGGGATTCCCTGGGCGTAGGCAGACATCTTGGCCAACGCGTCAGCCAGCGCATTGGGATCGCCGGAAATCTCTGCACCGCCCCGGTCGGCCTCGAATTCGCGCGCCCGGGAAATCGCCATCTGGATCAGCATTCCGGCGATCGGCGCCACGATCATCAGGATGATGCTGACGACGGGATTGGGCCGATCCTCATCGTTGCTGCCGAAGAACATGCCGAACTGGGCGAGGGAAGAAATGGCGCCCGCCACGGTAGCAGCGATGGTGGAGATCAGGATGTCGCGGTGCTTGACGTGGGCCAGTTCGTGCGCCATCACGCCCCGCAGTTCGCGAGCCGAAAGCATGTTCAGGATGCCGGTCGTCGCCGCGACGGCGGCGTTCTCCGGGTTGCGCCCCGTGGCAAAGGCGTTCGGCTGCGCCTCGTCGATCAGGTACACCTTGGGCATGGGCAGGCCGGCACGGCCGGCCAGTTCCCGGACCATGCTGTACAACTGGGGCGCGGATGTCTCATCCACCTGCTGCGCGCGGTACATGCGCAGCACCATCTTGTCGGAAAACCAATAGGCAAACACGTTCATGGCGCCGCCGAACAGCAGCGCCAGAATCATCCCCTGCCGGCCGCCCAAGAGCGCGCCAACGACACCGAACAGGGCCATAATCCCCGCCAGAAGAATCGTGGTCTTGAGCCAGTTGTTGAACATTGTCTGAATCCTCGCTTCGGAATGGTTTGGACAAGTTTGGGCCCCTGGCGGAAAATTCAACAGGCGCGGCGCCAGCGATTCCCAGCCGCCAGATCAGCACGGCCGGGGTGACCCCCTACCCCATGGCGCAATCTCACGCGCCCGCCAGCCCCGCTGACGCTGCGCCCCGCTCCAGGCAATTGCGCCCCGCGTGTTTGCCGACATACATGGCGGCATCCGCGCGCTTGAGCAAGCTCTGGGGATCAACGCCGTCGAGGGGAGTCGAGGCGTACCCGATGGTGGCACCGACCGAACAGTCCTGCCCGCCGACAACGAAAGGCTCGCGGAAGACACTGAGCAGCTTCTGGCCAAGCCGGCGCGCTTCGGCATCCCCGGGCAGTCCGGTGGTAACGACCAAGAACTCATGTCCGCCGAGATCCAGGAGATTAAGCGCGACTATGCGGCCGGGCCCACACTCGGCCGCGACACGGACGAGTTTTTCGTTCAGGCTGCGGCGGTTCGGCAGCCCCGTCAGGGGATCGGCGTAGGCGATGGCGTGGAGGGCGTCGCGCTCGATGTGGGCGTGCTGCATCGGGGAGCGCAGCTCGTCGGTGCGGATGCCGAGAACACCAAGCCACATCAGCATTTCGAACAGCGCCCCGAACTGAAGCGCATGTTGGGTCCAGTAGTTGGCCGAGGAGCGTCACGCCCGCCATCAGCCCCAGGGAAACCTGGGTGCGCGATTCCTGGGCGTGAAACGATTCGGGAGTCGAGAATGTCACGGGAAGAACCATCGAACTCTGTGATTCAACCCGCAGCAGGACTTCATAGTGGGGGCCCACTGCCAGTTCCAGGGCCATCGCATGCGCGCTACAAGACCAGACGCGCAGGGAGAACGGAAGCGATCGGCCGAGCAGTCCTTGCGGCCTCACGCGATCACCCTCGACGAGATGGACCTCGATGCGGTCTATCGGTGGGTAATCCACCGATAGCATCCAGCGGGCCGGCGCCCCCTCCAGAACCGCCAGAGGAATCCGCAACCAGAAGGCGTCCATGCGCACTCCCAGATTGGCATGGAGGACGTCCGGAGGAGCAAACTGGCCGCGGCGATCGAGAATCTGCTCCGGGGATAGCGCACGCGTCGGATCGGCAAGGACAGTCACCGCAGGCCATGCGTCCAACGCCCCACCTTGCGACGTGAGCAACAGGACACGTTCCTCAGCAGCCGCCGGCAGGAAGGTCGCGAGAGCGAAAACCAGGACGACGCAGCGACAGACAGTCGAGAACGTGGGCACAGTGGCGCGCGCCACATCGGCGGCCTGTCGGCCCTATCGGCGTGATCCTACGGAGGTTGAGAAGCGGCGTGGCGCTCCCCGGCGCCGGTTTGCAGCCGGGTTTCGGCGACCAAGGACAGCTACGGGGTCATTCCAGCGCGACGGTCATCCTGGCGCCAGGCGGGACGGCGGTACCGGCCAGGAACTCCTGGGCGCTTAGCCTTTTGCTGCCGGCGCGCTGCAACTCGGTGATGCAAAGGGAGCCCTCACCGCAGGCCACGACGATGCCCCGCCGGTCCGCCGACAGGACGGTGCCAGGCTCGCCGCTATCACCCATGGGCTTGGCACGCCAGAGCTTCAGGCTGGCGCCGCCAAGCTCCGTGACCGCGCCGGGGAAGGGATTGAAGGCACGCACTGCGCGATCCAGGTCCGCGGCCCCTTTACGCCAGTCGAGCCGGGCTTCGGATTTGGCAATCTTGGCTGCGTAAGTGATGCCGTTGGGCGGTTGGGCCACCGCCCTGACCGTGCCATCGGCAAGTCCACGCAGCGTCTTGATGATCAGTTCGGCCCCCAGTTGAGCCAACTTGTCGTGCAGCGTGCCGGCGGTATCCTCGACGCGAATGGGCAGTCTGCCGGAGGTCAACATTGCGCCGGTATCCAGTCCAGCGTCCATCTGCATGATGGTGATGCCGGTCAAATCGTCGCCAGCCAGGATTGCCCGCTGGATAGGTGCCGCACCGCGCCATCGGGGCAGCAGAGACGCGTGGATATTGACGCATCCGAAGCGAGGAACGTCGAGCAAGGCCTGGGGAAGAATGAGTCCGTATGCGGCGACCACCAAAACATCAGGCGCAGCCTCAAGAATCGGCACCAGCGCGTCGTTAGCCTTCAGGGATAAGGGCTGGTAGAGCGGCAGGTTTTGCGCCTTGGCTGTGCGACCCACCGCGCTGACCTGCAACTCCAAACCGCGGCCGGCCGGGCGATCCGGCTGAGTAAGCACCAGCGGGACGGTGTGTCCCGCGTAGAGGATGGCCGCAAGACTGCGGTCGGCGAAGTCAGGAGTGCCGGCGAACGCAACACGCATAGTAGGACCGACCCGTTTCAGGCATCAAAGGGTTCTGGACTGCGGCGGCGCCATGACGCCGCGCAAACTGAGAAATCAGGCTGTAATACGGGCCTGCTTGGCAAGCTTCGCGCGGATACGTGTGCGCTTGAGCAGGGAAAGATGATCGACAAATACCTTGCCTTCTAGATGGTCGATTTCGTGCTGGACACAGACCGACAGCAGTCCTTCTGCTTGAAGCTCGAACGCCTTCCCCTGAAGGTCAAGCGCACGCACGGTTACCCGCGCGCTGCGTCGGAGTTTGTCGTAGATACCAGGGAGCGAGAGGCACCCCTCTTCGCACTCGACCTCACCGTCCCGAGCCACAATCTCAGGATTGATGAGCACGTGGAGGCTGGACTTATCCTCGGACACGTCAATAACGATAAGGCGCTTGTGGACATTCACCTGGGTTGCAGCCAAACCAATGCCCGGCGCAGCATACATGGTTTCGGCCATGTTGGCGGCTAATTGGCGGATCTCGTCATCCACCTCAGGAATAGGGGCCGCCACTTTCTTCAGCCGCTGATCGGGATAACGCAAGATTGGGAGAAGTGCCATAAATGCTTGCTGGATGAGATGATTACATGGAAAATTCAACGCAAATTCTATACTCGAGAAGTGGGGTGCAACGCCTTCGCCGCAAAGCTGCTATTGGCTTTTGCTGCCTACCCCGCATCCCTTTCCCGCGGCGACGGAAATCGCCGACCAGCGAGGTCCCCATGGTTCTGCGCATTATATTCTGCTTGATCCTCGGTTTCGCAAGCGGTGTAGCCTTGGCTGGAAACCCCAGCACATTGGCTCTCGCAGAGCGGGCACCGGACAGCTACGTTGTCCAGAAGGGCGATACGTTGTGGGATATATCTGCCAAGTTTCTGCGGGATCCCTGGCGCTGGCCCGAAGTTTGGGGCATGAACCGACCCCAGGTGCGCGATCCGCACTGGATCTATCCGGGCCAAGTGGTTGTGCTTGACCGCAGCGGCGGCGTGCCGCGGCTAACCATCGGTCGTAACGTCAAAGTTGCGCCAAAGGTCTATTCCGAGTCCAGCACGCCTGCGATCCCGAGCATTCCGCAGCAAGCAATCGAGCCCTACTTGACCCAGCCCCTAATAATGGATTCAAACGGCCTCGACCGTGCGCCAAAGATTATTGCCGCGATGGAAGATCGCGTCGTGGTTGGTGCGGGCGACAAGGTTTACGCGACGGGAATCGAGCAGGGCGAGCAGGGCGTCAAGATGTGGCAGGTGTTCCGGCCAATGAAACCGGTACAGGACCCAAAGACAAAAGAGATTCTGGGTTACGAAGCGTTCTTCCTTGGCAATGCCCAGGTCGTACGCGACGGTGAACCCGCTACGTTGGAAATCGTAAGCTCCAAGCAGGAAATCAATCGCGGCGACCGCCTGGTTCCCATGGCCAAGCCCGACGTCGTCGCTTACGCACCTCATGCGCCGGAGACGGAACTGGACGGCCGCATCATTGGCCTCTACACCGGCGTAAACGTCGGGGAGACCGGCCGCAATTACATAGTCACCTTCAACCGCGGCACCCGTGACGGGGTTGAGGTTGGCCACGTGCTGGCGACTTATCGCCAAGGCCGCGAAGTGGATTATCGCGATGCGGACACTGGCAAACGCGAGATCCACAAGCTGCCGGAAGAGCGTTATGGACTGGTATTCGTTTTCCGCGCCTTCGATCGCATATCCTACGCTTTGGTGATGAATTCGCATCTGCCGGTACGTCCCGGCGATGCAGTGCGCACACCCTGAAACGGTGGAGGATCCCCGCGCTAGCTGGCTCCGGCTCACGCTGGTCGCGGGAGCCGGGGGCCAAACGCAGCGCAAGCTGCTGAAAGCCTTCGGCGATCCGCAACAGGTTTTCCGCGCTCCCCGTCGCGAGCTTTACCGCCTGGTTCCGTCGGCGGTTGCCGACCGCCTCGTGGATGAGGATCTAGGGACGCAGGTCGAAGAGGCCCTCGCCTGGGCTACTCAGCCTGGCAACCACATCCTCACGCTCGCGGACGCCGAGTATCCCCGCTCCCTGCTGCAGACAGAAGATCCGCCTACGGTGCTCTACGCCAAGGGCCGTGTCGATTTGCTGGACCGGCCCTGCATCGCCCTCGTCGGCAGCCGCAACTGCACTGCCCAGGGCAGTGTCAACGCGGAGTCGTTTGCCGCCGCATTGTCGCAAGCCGGCTTCACCATCGTCAGCGGGCTCGCGCTGGGTATCGACGCGGCGGCCCATTTAGGTGGCCTTGCTGGTTCCGGATCCACAATCGCCGTCATCGGTACCGGCGCCGACCGAACCTACCCCGCCCGCAATCGGGATCTGGCCCGGCGCATCGCGCAAGAGGGCCTGGTCGTGAGCGAGTTTCCTCTCGGCACACCGGCCCTCGCCCCAAATTTTCCCCGCCGCAACCGCGTAATCTCTGGTCTGTCCCGGGGCGTCCTGGTCGTGGAGGCTGCTGATCGCAGTGGTTCGCTGATCACGGCGCGTCTAGCTGCCGAGCAGGGCCGCGAGGTATTCGCAATTCCAGGTTCGATTCATTCTCCACTGTCGAAAGGCTGCCATCGGCTGATCAAGCAAGGCGCCAAACTGGTAGACGAAGCGCGGGATATACTGGAAGAGTTTCATACACCGGTTCAGGAACTGGAACCTGCAATAATGGCGCCTGACGAGGCCAGCGGCGGTTTGTTGGAGGCGATGGGGTTTGATCCCCAGCACATCGATGTGCTGGCTGCGCGTAGCGGCCTATCTGCCGAAGCACTGGCTGCCTCGTTACTGGAACTGGAACTGGAAGGCCGCGTGGCGATGCTGCCAGGCGGCCGTTACCAGAGACTCAACTGAAGCTTGCGCCATCATGTACGACATCCTCGTCTATCTGTTCGAGACTTACCTCAGCGCCGACGCGTACCCGGAAGCGCGCCAACTCGCCCACAAATTGAGTGCGGCAGGTTTCGAAGAGGACGAGATCAATGAGGCGCTCGCGTGGCTGGCTGGGCTGCCTGGTGTCGGCGACGCTTCCGGGCAGATCGTTCCGGGCCCCAGTTCGCTACGGGTTTTCGACGAGGAAGAACTGTCCAGGTTGGACAGCGAGTGCCGTGGGTTCCTGCAGTTTCTCGAGAACGCCGGGGTGGTGGATGCGCCCACCCGGGAGGCAATTATCGAGCGCAGCATGGCCCTGCCGGAGGGCCAGATCGAGCTCGCGAGTTTCAAGGTGATCGTGCTCATGGTCCTGTGGAGCCGCCGCGAGCCAGTTGACGCCTTGCTAGTGGATGAACTGCTTTCCGAGCAGGAGGGGCGCCTGCTCCACTGAGTTCTTGCGCACGCATCGGGGCAAATGCTTGCGCGAAGTCAGGCGAAGCCAGCCTCGCCGGGATGTCCTCTTGACTGCATTTTTCCCCTGTCTGGTCTCGCCCTGACTTACCAACTGCGCGGCCGCGGCCGCTAAGTCTTCCTTGCCAGCGCGGCGCGTTGTTACATATCATCGCGCGCTCCCGCCTCTCCCCTTTTTCCCTGCGGTTCGATAACCTTCACGGCATGAGCAAACAACTGATCATTGCGGAAAAGCCCTCAGTCGCCCAGGACATCGCGCGCGTGCTGGGCGGTTTCACCAAGCACGACGAATACTTCGAGAGCGATCAGTTCGTGCTGTCCTCGGCGATCGGCCATCTGCTCGAACTGGCCCTACCCGAGGAATATGAGGTCAAACGCGGCAAATGGTCCTTCACCCACCTGCCGGTAATCCCGCCCCATTTCGCCCTCGCGCCGATCGAAAAGACCGAGGCTAGGCTGAAGCTGCTTTCCAGGCTGATCAAGCGCAAGGATGTCTCTGGCCTGGTGAATGCCTGTGACGCAGGCCGCGAAGGCGAGTTGATCTTCAACTACATCATCCAGCACGCGAAAACCGACAAACCGGTGCAGCGCCTCTGGCTGCAGTCGATGACACCCCAGGCAATTCGCGACGGTTTCGCTTCGCTGCGCGCCGGTGCCGAAATGAAAGGCCTGGCGGACGCAGCGGTATGCCGCTCCGAGTCAGACTGGCTGGTGGGTATCAATGGCACCCGCGCCATGACCGCTTTCAACTCCAAGAGCGGGGGCTTTCACCTGACCACTGTGGGCCGCGTCCAGACGCCCACCCTGGCCATCGTGGTGGGCCGGGAAGAAAAGATCCGCAAATTCGTCTCTCGCGATTACTGGGAGGTGGAAGCCACGTTCGGCGCTGAAGCAGGGGAATACAAGGGCCGCTGGATCGACGAGAAGTTCAAGAAAGACGAAAGCAACGAACACGCCCGAGCCGACCGGCTATGGGACGAAGGGCGCGCCCAGGCCATCCGCGCCAAATGCCTGGGCATGCCGGGCCAGGTGGAAGAAGAGAGCAAGCCCACCTCGCAGCTTTCGCCGTTGCTGTTCGATCTCACCACGCTGCAACGCGAAGCCAACGGCCGCTTCGGCTTCTCCGCCCGCACCACCCTGCAGATCGCCCAGGCGTTGTATGAGAAACACAAAGTCCTGACGTACCCGCGAACCGATTCCCGGGCGCTGCCAGAGGACTACGTTGGCGCAGTCAAAACCACCCTCGGCATGTTTTCCGAAGAGGCGTCGGTGAAAGGCGCCGACCACGAGCTGCTCACCCCCTACAAACCCTTCGCCGCGCAGATCCTGCGACAAGGCTGGGTCAAGCCGAACAAGCGCATTTTCAACAACACGAAGATTTCCGACCACTTTGCCATCATTCCCACCGGACAGCCGCCGAAGCACTTGACGGAAGCCGAGCAGAAGATCTACGACATGGTCACCAAGCGATTCCTCGCCGTGTTCTTTCCGGCGGCGGAACACCTGGTCACCACGCGCATCACCCGCGTCGAAAGTGAAGCCTTCAAAACTGAAGGCCGTATCCTGGTCAACGCCGGCTGGATGGCCGTTTACGGCCGCGAAGCCCAGGAAAACCAGGAGACGCCCCAATTGCCGCCGGTCAAACCCGGTGAAAGCGTGGATACGCACGATGTAGCGGTCCTCGCCAACCACACCAAACCGCCAGCGCGCTTCAACGAAGCGACGCTGCTTTCCGCCATGGAAGGCGCGGGCAAACTGGTGGACGACGAAGAACTGCGCGAGGCGATGCGCAGCAAAGGGCTGGGCACGCCGGCAACGCGGGCGCAGATCATCGAAAACCTGATCGCTGAAACGTACATGCTGCGCGACGGCCGCGAACTGGTGCCTACGGCCAAAGCGTTTCAACTGCTCACGGCACTGCGCGGCCTGAAGATCCATGAGCTGACCTCACCTGAGCTGACCGGCGGATGGGAGTACAAGCTGGCCCAGATGGAGCAGGGGCGCCTGTCGCGGGAGGCGTTCATGACCGAAATCGCCGAAATGGCACGCCACATCGTGCATCAGGCCAAGACGTACGAAAGCGACACCGTTCCGGGAGATTTCGCCACGCTGCGGGCGCGCTGTCCCAAGTGCGGCAGCGAAATCAAGGAGAACTACAAGAAGTTCCAGTGCCAGGGCTGCGAGTACGCGCTGTGGAAGATCGTCGCCGGCCGGCAATACGAAGTGGAAGAAGTCGAGACCCTGCTGAGCGAGCGGCGCGTCGGGCCGTTACAGGGCTTTCGCAACAAGATGGGACGTCCGTTCGCCGCCATCATCCGGCTTAATGACAGCCATGAGCCCGAGTTCGATTTCGGCCAGCCGGGGGAAGACGCGGCGGGCGCCGAACCGGTGGACTTTGGCGATCAGGAGCCGGTGGGGGCTTGTCCCAAGTGCGATGGCCGCGTCATGGAACATGGCATGGCTTACGTGTGCGAGCGATCCGTCGGGCCGGGCAGGACCTGCGATTTCCGCTCCGGCAAGATCATCCTGCAGCAGGAAATCGCCCGGGAGCAGATGCAGAAGCTCCTCGGCGAAGGGAAAACCGATCTGCTCAAAAGTTTTGTTTCCGCGCGCACTCGGCGCAAGTTTTCCGCCTATCTGGTGCGCGGCGCCGACGGCAAAGTCGGTTTCGAATTTGAAGCCCGCGCGCCCAAAGCGGGCAAGGGCGATGCAAAGAAGACCGCCGATACCCCCGTAAAGCCGGCCGCCAAGAAGGCCAAGACCGCCTGAGGCGCCAGCGAAAACACCATGTCGCCTCAGCGGGACACTGTAACCCGCTGATTCAATTACTTTGAGAATCAGGGAATGAGCCGGACGTCGTAACATCACGACATAATCGCCAACCGGATTCGGTGCCCTTTCCTGCCCCGGCCCGCGGCCGGACCAGCAACAGACTGATTTCATTGCAATGTCGATCTCCTGGCACGGCGGCTGCTACGGAAAGCGTGCTGCGCCTTGCGGCTTTTCATCCAAGGAGAATCGACATGAATACTTTCCGACCCATCGTCCTGACCGCCATCGTGCTCGGCCTCGCCACTTCCAGCGCGCTGGCGCAGATCAAGTCCTCTGAGGCCGCTCCCGGCGGCAAGGGCTCTTCCACCGCCAAGTTCGACGCGCTCGACGCGGACAAGGACGGGTATGTCAGCCGCACCGAGGCGGAACGTGCCAAGGGGCTGCCCGAGGCATTCGACCAGGCGGATGCCAGCAAGGACGGCAAGCTGGACGCCGCCGAGTTCGAAGCGATTCAGAAACGCTGATTCCCCGCCAGGCTGCCGGACCGACGTCCAGCAGCGCAGCCATACCCGGGGGCGCCCTACCCCCGGCCTTCCACGGCCGCGCCTTGTCGCGGCCGGCGGTTTTTCCGCCCCAGCCAACCCCATTGGGCGCTCTTCACCGTTGACGCGCATGACCGAGTTCGCAAAACCAAGGAGTTCGTCATGCGCAGCATCGTCATCTGGCTCTTCTCTCTCGCCGTTTCCGCCTGTGTCGGCCCCGCCTCCGCGGGTTCTCTGGTGGATGTGGATATCGTCAGCCGCAGCAGCGGCGAGCCCATCCATCGCCATTTCCATCGAGGCAAGAGTTATGTCCCCGGCAATCCCGGCGAGCGCTACGCGGTGCGCATGGTTAACCGCACCGCGGGTCGGGTGCTGGTGGTGCTGTCCGTGGACGGCGTCAATGCCGTGAGCGGCGAAACCGCAGCCCCGGAACAGTCCGGCTACGTCCTGGCGCCCTATGCCAGCGCCGAGATCGACGGCTGGCGCAAGAGCATGCGGGAGGTGGCCCAGTTCTACTTTACGTCGCTGCCCGATTCCTACGCCGCACGCACCGAGCGCCCCGGCAATGTCGGCGTGATCGGCGTCGCGGTGTTCCGCGAACGCCCCCGTCCCGAGCCAGTGCCGATGATCGAGGAACGCAAAGGCCGCGTCCGCCCGGCACCGAGTAGCGCCGATGCCCAAAAAAGCGAAACCGCCCGCGCCGCCGAAGCGCCCGCC
>JBAWHH010000449.1:0-3824 GCA_049593715.1 Rhodocyclaceae bacterium | reverse complement strand
AGTTCGATTTCCGTACCTTCGTCGAAGACCTCACGCGGGCCGGCAGGGGCAAGGCCCGGCATGGCGAAGTCGAGTCCTTCGGTCTCGGGCAGGTACTCAAGCAGAGGGTGGGACATGGCGCCTCCGTGTCGCGGATTGCTTGCTGGCGAGAACAACGTGGGTACTCGCTGAGCATCACTTCGCAAGCGACGTGCCAGAGGAAAAGACCGATTTTCGGAGGGGGAGGCTAGAACCGGCCGAAGCCGGATTCGTTCTCAGGGGGAAACGGTGATTCGGGGGCGAAGTTCCCTTCGCCCGCGGAAGGAATAGAACGTTGGCACGGTGGCTTTGGCGACGACAGCGCCCAAGGCCCTGCTGGACTCAAGGGGATTCCGCCGCAGGCGCGTCACCCGGGCCAAGCCACCGTCCATTCATCTCCTGCACAATGCTGACCAGGGCCGCCGGGTTGCCCGGCTTCACGTAATAGCCCCTCGCCCCCAGCTCATGGGCTCTGGCATGGTCTGCCGGCTGGTCCGAGGAGGTAAGTACCAAGGCAGGAACATTCCTCAGCTCCGCGCGGGTCTGCAGCCAACGCAGGACGTCGAAGCCGTCCACGATCGGCATCTTCAGATCCAGTACGATCAGCGCCGGCAGGGGGTGCTGCGTCCGATCGGCGAACGGCTCCTCGCCCAGCAGGTAGCGGATCGCTTCCCGGCCATCGGGCACACTCACCAGCGGTCGCGCAATTCCCGCCTTGTTAAGTGCACGGCGGAACCAGAACACATCCGATTCTTCGTCTTCGGCAAGCAGAATAGGCCTGTCAGCATTCATGTTTCAGCGTCCCGACAAAGGCCCGCTCGGGACGGGGCAATCGGTAACGGCGCCCGGCAGGTCGACCCAGAACCGGCTGCCCTCGCCTTCGATCGATTCGACACCCACCTGCCCGCCCATCCGCTCCACCACCTTGCGCACAATGGCAAGACCGATCCCGGTCCCTTCGCGTTCCGCCGTGGCGCGCTGGAAGAGGGCGAAGACACGATGGACGCTTTCCTTGGCGATCCCGATGCCCTCGTCTTCGACCCAGACGCGGAGCCGGTCGGACCTTAGCGGAGACGGTTTCGCCCAAACGCGAACGTGCGGTCTGTCGCCCGGCTTGGCGAACTTGACGGCGTTGCCGAGCAGGTTGGCGAAACATTGGGTAAGTGCGGCACGATTTCCCTGCACCATGGGCAGACGTCCCACGATCTGGATGTCGGCCCGGAGGGGCTGAAAGTCCGGATAAGTGTCGATGAGTTCGGGGATCAGGATGTCCAGGTCGACCGGTTCGAGTTCGGGATCCTCGCGTACCGTCTTGCCATAGTTGAGGGCATCGGTAATCAGTCGGTCGAGCCGATCGGCCGCCGCCTTTATCCGGCGCAGATAGTCCGTTCCCGCTGAAGAGAGGGCATGTCCACAGTCTTCCTCCAACAAGCAGGCAAAACCTTGCATGGCGCGCAGTGGCGCCCGCATGTCGTGGGTGATGGCGTAGGAGAAGTGTTCCAGGTCCGCCACCGTCTCCTGCAGGCGGGCGGTGCGCTGCGCCACCCGATCTTCCAACTCCTGGGCATAGGCCTGGAGCAGTGCGCGGGCCTCCTGCAGGGCGCGCTCGGTGTCCTTCAGGCGGCTGATGTCCAAATTGATCCCGACCCAGGAGGTGATCTCGCCGCGTTCGTTGCGGATTGGCACGCCGCGAGCCAGGATGTCGTGATATTTCCCGTCGACCCCGCGATAGCGGTGCTCGATGTCCCATTTGCCGCCCGTTCGGCTGCACTCTTTCCACGCCGCGATCGTGCGTTCGGCATCGTCAGGGTGCAGCACCTCGCCCCAGCCAAATTCGGCACACTGCGCCTGGGTGAGCCCCACCAATTGGAGGAAGCTCTCGCTCGCATAAGTGTTTCGCCCCTGGGCATCGCAGGCCCACACGCCGTAGGGCAGGGATTCGCCGATGGCGCGGTAACGCGCTTCGCTTTGGCGTAGCGCGTCTTCGGCGGCCTTGCGTTCGGTGATATCCAGATTCATGCCGATCCACTCGACCACCTGGCCTGCTGCGGCGTCTCGAAGCGGGGCGGCGTGCGCACTCACCCATCGCCACTGTCCGTCGTGGCGTCGAATTCGGTGTTCGTGTGTGTATGGCTCGCCCCGCGCAACCGCGTCCGCCCAACACTCTGCCGCCGCCGCGAGGTCGTCGGGATGCACCGCCTGAGTCCAGCCCGCGCCCAGCATCTCTTCGGCACTCTGGCCGGTGAACGCCATCCATGCCGGCTGCGGCCTGACTTGTAGCCCGGACGGTGGGCACGACCAAGTCACGGCGCCGGATGCATCGACCAGCGTGCGGTAGCGCAACTCGCTCTGGCGCAGGGCTTCCTCGGCAGCCTTGCGGTCGGTGACATCGATCTGGACGCCGTCCCAGATGGTGCGGCCGTCGGGCAGTTGGCGCGGGCGCGAATGCAGGCGCATCCAGCGAATCTCGCCGTCGGGCCTGCGCATCGGCAGCTCCAAGTTGAAATCGGACCACTCGCGCTTGCTGCGCGCCTCGGCCTCGACCAGCAGCTCCATGTATTCGGCCGGTATCTGGCCATGCAGGGTGGCGGCATCGCGCAATACGTCGGCGACGCGGATCCCGTTGAGCCGTTCGATGCCGGCGCTGAAATAGATGAATCGGACGCGACCGTCCGGCTCGTGGACGTATTGATAAACCGCACTTTCCGGGAGGTTGTCGCCCAGCAACTGCAACCGCTCTCTGCTCTCGCGCAAAGTCTGCTCAGCCTGTTTGTGCGCGGTGACGTCGAGAATCAGCCCTTCCGGTGCGCGCAACGTGCTGGCGTCGTCGAAAACGCCACGCCTCTGCTCCCACACCCAGCGATCGCCGGCCATGGTCCACCGCGGCGCTCCACCCTGCGGAGCGGGGCGGGTGATCAACTCCTCGCCGGAAGCGGTCTTTTCCGGTGAGCCGGCGACAATCCAGACGAGTGAAAGCTCCCCCTGTTCCAGCCAGGTTGCCGATACATCCAGGGGCACGGAGGTACCGTCCGATCCGCGAAACGCCAGGCAGGCGGTGGCAGCCCCCAGGCGTGCTCTTTGCAGTAGCTCGTGCAAGGGCTCGATGTCGGCTGAAACGACAAACCGGCTGAGATTCTGCCCCCTGAGCTGGTCCCGGCTGGCTCCCAGGAGGTCGACCGCGGGATCGCTGCAATCAATCAGGCTCCCGTCAGGAGCGGCCATGAACCCGGCCCGGCTCATCGTCCTCACGATCAGCGCGTACGGGTTCTCCCCGTCCGATGTTCTCCGGAGCGGATTCCCCGCGTTGTCCCTGGCGGGGTTTTCACCCTTTTCCCGTCGAATCGCGCGCAGTGCCGCCTCTGCTTTTTCGAGGCGGGCGCGCAGCCCGGCGTTTTCTGCCCGAAGCCGGGCGCGGGCCAGTCGCCCATGGCAACGAGCCGCTTTCTGCAATGCGCCATTTGCCACAACGCGTTTCATTGAGTCACCCCGCCGCTGGCAGGAATGGGGTTGGCAAGCAACACTTGATCGGTTGCGTTTCCCTTGCCGAGGGTGTGTTCAAGCGGTTTCCCTCGGGGCGCGTTTGTAGGAGTGCTTGTGTCGAGACCTCGGCGAAACGCGGATATGCAATTCTTCGCCCCCTTGGCATGCCAAGTCAATCAAAACAAACGCGCGGCCCCCCCGCTGAGGTAGGGCATCGGTCTTGGCGGAATCACACGAAGTCGATCCCTGCGGTCTGGCTCGCGGATGGCATCGGAGCGTACCGTCGCTGACATCCCCCAGTCGACAGACATACTGAATGCCGTTGA
>JBAWHH010000448.1:0-1821 GCA_049593715.1 Rhodocyclaceae bacterium | reverse complement strand
GGCCACCGGGGGCGAGCAGACCACGCAGCCGGTCCAGCGTCTGGCGCAGGTCGGCGGTGGCGTGGACGACGTTCGCCGCCAGAATGAGATCGAAGCGGCGCCCGGCCAGCCCCTGGGCCTCGGGTGGCTGTTCCAGATCCAGCGTCAGGAACTCCATGAAGCCGTGGCCCGCGAACTTCTCCCGCGCTTTCGCCACCATGGACGGGCCGATGTCAGTGAACAGGTACTCGGTGTACTCCGCCGGCATTTCCGGCGTCACCCAGGCGGTGGTACCGCCAGTGCCGCCGCCCACTTCCAGCACGCGCAAACGGCGGTCGGCCGGCCGCGCCGCCAGCACCTGACGCACCGCCTCGCGCACCAGTTGGTTGTAGGCGCGCGCCTCGGGTGCGTCGCGATACAGCGATTCGGCCAGCGCGGTGGAGCCGTCGGGGAAAAGCTGATCCAGCGGATCCGCAGTACCGCGCAAGATATCGGCCAGGTGCGGCCCGCAGCGGGCAGCCAACGTGAGGCGCGCAGCAGAATCGGGATGACGCTGCAACAGCGCCTCCGCCTGGGCCTGCAGCGCGGCGGTTTCGCGGCGCGGCCAGGGCGTGCGCACTTGCCAGCCATCGGCGGTGATGGCGAGGTAACCCTCCTCGGCAAGCACATCCAGCAGACGGCCCACCAGCCGGTGGTAAAGCGGCAGTACGCCGAGTTCGCGCGCCAAGGCGTCGCGCTGCACGGCCTCACCGGCAACCGGTCGCCAGCCGAGGACGTCGAAAGCCGCTGCCACCCAAGCCGCGCTCAACGATTCCAGGGCGACGAAGGCTTGCTGGTAGGCATCCAGGCCGTGTTCGCGCAACAAGGCAGGCAGAACCTGCCCGGCGGTCGCGTCCAGCGCGGCGGGCGCAGGCATCCATGCCGCCTCGACCGCCGGCAGCAGCTCCCAGTTAACGGCGTAGAAAGGCGCCGCCTCGCCACCCGACGCTACCGCTGCAGCACGCAGGCTGATGCCGCGCACCGCACCCAGCAAACCGTCAGCATCGTAGAGCGTCACGTCGCCCTTGAGCAGGCCGGAGCGGCTGCCCGGCAACAGCCGGGCGTGGCTCCACACCGGGCTCGCGGGGGGACGCGCCAGTTGCATCGTCCCTATCGCCAGCGGCAACCAGGCACGGCCGCCGGCCAGGTCGCGTCCATCGGCGCCCACCATCGCCGCACTCAGCACCTGCAGGCAGGCATCCAGCAGCGCGGGATGGCATTCGTAAGCGCCACGGCCGGATACGGCAGGCGGCGGCACAACGATTTCGCCCAAGGCTTCACCGTCGCCACGCAGGATGTGGTGCACGCCGTGCAGACTGGGGCCGAAGACCAGGCCTCGCGCCGCCAGCGCCGCCTGATGCTCGGCAGCCTCGATGCGCACCGGGCAACGGGCAGCCACCGACTCCCTCGGCTCGACAACGGCCAGGGGCTGGGCGGCGGCCAAGCGACCTTCGGCATGGCGCTGCCAGGGTGCATCGTCGCCGACGCTGGACCACACTTCCAGCGCAGCGGCACCGCCTTGCGGACGCAGTACCACCTGCACAATGCGGACCTCGTCGCCCGTCCAGCGCAGCGGTTCCAGCAGCGCCAAATCCTGCACCTCGCAGCGGCCGCCCAACACCTGGCGGCCGGCGGCCAGCGCAATCTCAAGGAAACCGGTGGCGGGGAGGATTGCTTGTCCCAGCACGCGGTGGTCGTCGATGAACGGCAAGTCAGTGGCGCGCAGCACCGACTCGAAGATCACCACGTCGCGCAGCGCCGTGCGCTGGCGCCGGCCCAGCAGCGGGTGACCACCAGTAGCGC
>JBAWHH010000447.1:0-4461 GCA_049593715.1 Rhodocyclaceae bacterium | reverse complement strand
ACACCGTATGGCTGCTCATCGTCTACAAGAAGGTCGCTGTCCCGGCCGCGGCCGAAGTTCGGACTAGGCCAGAGAGCGATCGGCGCGGGAGGCGGCCGGGAGACTCACGGTCCATGAGACTGAACTGGAAGGCATTTGCCTTAATTTAGTGGTAGTGGGCCCTGGCCCCAGTGGTTCTACAACATCGATTTTCCAATCGGCGGACGGTGCGTCCCGCGGCGGGCCGAACGGTGCACTAGCGCGCCGTCGTTCTGCGCTGAGAGCCGGACAGGCCAGAGCGGAGCCCGCTCGTCTGCGAACGCTTGCGAGACTGGAGCGCAGCGCCACGAGCACTTGGCGATCGCGTTGAACGAGCCCCCGGTCAAGATTGAAGGGTAGGGGCCGATAGCACCCCGCAGTGCCGCCCGAAAGCGGGTGGGCCTTTTGGCGGGTCACCATGGTCTCCCCAATGCAGAAGCTGTCATCCCGGCTTGCGCTCTGGGCCAATGCGGTCCGGGACAGTTTCGTCGTTCTCCTGCCGATCACGTTTTTTGGCGTAGTGGCCGTGTTGTTGGGCAACTTCCCCGTGCCCGCCCTGCAGGATCTGATCTTTCGGACTTTCGGCTCCGGGTGGCAGGCCCTCACCACTTGGGTTATCGATGCGACCTACGGCGTTTTTGGTGTGGCGCTGGCGGTGGTTCTCAGCATTCAATTGGCGCGGCGGCTCCCGCTTGCCGACGACGAGGAAATGCCACCGTTGGCTGCAGTGGGCATTTCTGGGTTGGTGAACTTCATGTTCTGCGTGCTGGCGAGCGGCGGGCCGAACGTGGATACGCTGGGGCATCGTTCGATGCTTCTGGGCATTGCCATCGGTATCGCGACACCCGAAATGCTGCGGCTGCTGGCGCGCGTTCCGGCGATGGGCTGCATGTCCCTCGGGTACGAAACCGATCCGGAATTCTATCGCTCCATGCGCTCCACCCCCTCGCTGGTTGTCGCCGGCCTCGGCACGATTCTGGTGGCAAAAGCGCTGGTTTTGCTGCCGCTTCCCGGCATGGGCTGGTTGAACTCGGTGCCGGCTACGATCGACGCCCGGATCGACGCCGATTGGGTACTGACGAATGGGGCGGTTCTGGTCAATCAGGTTCTGTGGTTCTTTGGCGTGCATGGCGGCAAGGTGCTCGATCATCAAGCGGCGGCGATTTTCGGCCCCGTCGGAGCGTCGTACGACCCCTCGCTGGCGTGGCGCCCGCTGATCGATGTCTTCGTCCACCTCGGGGGCTCGGGCGCCACCTTGGGTCTGATGGTGGCCCTGTTCATCGTCGCCCGCGAGGGCCCCTACCGGCGCATCGCCCAGATGTCGGTACTGCCTTCGATCTTCAACATCAACGAGATACTGACTTTTGGGTTGCCGATCGCCCTCAACCCGGTATTCCTGGTGCCGTTCCTGCTCGCCCCACTGACCCTGGCCTGCATGGCCTTGATCGCGGTCCACACCGACCTGGTGATCCTGCACACCCGCTCGATACCGTGGACGACCCCCCCTCTGTTGTCGGGGTACTTGTTAACCGACTCCTGGCGCGGCATGGCGCTTCAGGCGCTTGGGCTCGTGGTCAGCACGCGCATCTATCTGCCGTTCGTGCGTCGTGCGGAGGCCAAGCGCTTCGAGGCCCAGGCGGCGGCTTTCGCCAGGGCCACCGCGGCCATCGTTGCCGAAGGGCAGCAGCGGCTGGCATCGGTTCGCCGCAACGACGAAGTTGGCCTGGTCGCCCGGGGTCTTCTCGCGGATCTGACCCGTGACATCGGTTCAACTGCCCTCAAGCTGGCGTTTCAGCCGAAACACGACCGCACCGGCGCGGCGGTTGGGGTCGAGGCGCTACTGCGCTGGACCCATCGCCGTCATGGCGCGGTACGCCCCGATGTTGCCGTCACCCTGGCGGAAGAAGGTGGCCTGATCCGCCGCCTCGGGATCTGGGTGCTGGAACAAGCCTGCGAGCGCAAAGCCGAGTGGAACAGGCTCGGCCTATCGCGCATCACGATGGCGATCAATGTGTCACCCTTGCAGTTGGACGATCCGCTGTTTCCGGCCACCGTGTCCCGTTGCATTGCCCAACACGGGTTGGCGCCGGGGGAAATCGAACTGGAGATCACCGAGAGCCATGGGATCCCCATCAGCCCCGTCGTGGACGACAATCTGGCGCAGATCGCCGCCATGGGCGTATCCCTGGCCATGGACGACTTCGGCATGGGGCATTCGTCCCTTGTGCATCTGCGGCGTTTCCATGTTCATTCGATCAAGATCGACGGTTCCCTGACGCGCGTCGTGCTCACCAACCCGACCTGCGGGAACATCATTCGCTCTATCACCGCTTTGGCCCGCGCACAGCAGGCGAAAGTGGTGGCGGAGTTCGTCGAGACTGCCGCCCAGCGCGACATTCTGCTGGAGTTGGGCTGCGATATTTTCCAGGGCTATCTGTACAGTCCGCCGCTGTTCTGCCCGGCCTGCATCGAATACCTGATCACCCACGCGCCCCGGTCGCAAAGCGGCACTGCGCGCTTCGAGGTGCCGGCCCTAGAAGGGTGAGGCCTTGTGGAGCCAAACGTCCCAGGCTTGAGTGTTCCGCAGGGATGAACTTCAGGCGGGCCCATGTCCCGGCGCCCCAACTCCACCTGGACGCCATTCCGCTGAGCTTCCTGCCGCTTGCGCGGGAATGGCGGTTTTGGGCTAAGAGGAATGGGTAGTGGCCGGCCATGTGGCGATGCCTCGCTCAACGGAATTGGGCCCTGATCCCGGCCCTCTTTTGCGGAATGGGTATGCGGGAACGGCCCTAGACTCCATCCATAGCCTGCGAGAGCGCGGCCACGGAACCCAGGAGGAATAACATGAAAGTCGACAGCCCGAGATTCGGACCGCTGGAGGTCGAGCAGGATGACGTCATCGAGTTTCCCGAAGGTCTGCCGGGTTTCGAGCACTGCAAGCGCTTCAGCCTGTTCCACGAGGCGGGTGGCCAGCCCATCGTTTATACGCTGCAGTCCCTGGACGATCCGGAAGTGGCACTACCCGTAGCGGACCCAGCCCAGTTCGGCTTCCATTACGAACTCACCCTGGAAGACAGCGATGTGGCGATGCTGGAAGTGGGCTCCGCGGACGACGTCGCCGTGGCCGTGGTGCTGCGCCGCAATGGCTGCGCCGATGACGCCGGGGCGGGGGCGATTTCCGCCAATGTGATGGCGCCCCTGGTCATCAACACGCGCACCCGCCGCGGCAAGCAGCAGCCGATCAGCAAACTGGGTTTCGATGTGACGTTTCGTACGCTTTAGCCGTAGTTCTCCGTCGGAAGGACGGTCCCGGGAGCGAAGCCTCCCTCTCCCGGCCTCCCTCCCTTAACCTGGCCGAAGGCGTCGGCGGTTACGTTTGGCCTTCGTCGTCGGTCAGGCTTTTCTTGATCCTTCGGGCAAATACCGCCATCTCCTTGGCGGCCTGCTTGTCGCCTTTCGCTTCCGCTGCGGCGATGCCGCGCTCAAACGCCGCCAGTGCGTCCGCGGGCGCTTGCGTTTCCGTCAGGGCCTTGCCCAGCAGCTTCCACGCCGCTGAATAGGCCGGATCCCTTTCCGTCGCGCTGCGCAGGAAGTGCGCGGCGCGCCCGGCATCGCCCAGTTTCAGGTATTCGCTGCCGATGGAGAACCGCAGCAGCGCGCTGTCGCGCGGCCCGTCCAGGAGCTTCAACAGATTGTCGATCACGGCCATCGGTGTGCCCTTCCACGCTAACCGCTGGTGGAGATTATCCGCGATAATTGCCACCCTTCCGCCGCGGAAAGATTGTCCCCATGAGCCGACGAATCATTGCTACCCCGAGCGCGCCCGCCGCCATTGGCACTTATTCCCAGGCCGTGCAGACCGGCAACACAATCTACATGTCGGGGCAGATCGGCCTCGACCCGGCTTCGATGCTGATGGTGGAGGGCATCGATGCCCAGATCGTGCGGGTGTTCGACAACCTGAAGGCGGTGGCGGAAGCGGCGGGGGCCTCCCTTGCCAACGCGGTCAAGCTGACTGTCTACCTCACCGACCTGGCGCACTTCCAGAAGGTCAACGAAACCATGGCGCGTTATTTCGCTGAGCCGTATCCGGCCCGGGCCGCCGTGGGCGTGGCTCAACTGCCCCGCGGCGCGCTGGTGGAGGTTGACGCCATCCTGGTCATCGGCTGAAGTTCAGCGGTCAGGCGGGATCGGTGTCCCGCGCAATCCGTTTCTCCTGATAGGGTGTGGCAGGCGGCATGACTCTCCCGCGGGCCGAACCGGGCCCATCCCCAAGCGCCAGCCAGTCCTCTTCGCCCCGGCTGCCGGGCGCTTCGGCTGCTGGGGCGCCGTTTCCCGATGGGCTCGCCGCAAGACTCGCCAAACTGGGTATCGCGGGCGACGCGGACCTGCTGCTGCATCTGCCCCTGCGCTACGAGGACGAAACCCGCATCACGCCGATCA
>JBAWHH010000446.1:0-2650 GCA_049593715.1 Rhodocyclaceae bacterium | reverse complement strand
TAAGTGTTTCCTGGCGTGGGAGCCGAAGCACCGTGGTCGTGTCGGTCGCCTGGTCCTGGTCCGCCCGATAGACGCCCGCACCAACGGTTAAGCTCCCGCGGGGGAAACGCCGGAGATGCTGCAGTTCTCCCAGCGTTCCGCTCTGGCGGAGTTCCTGCGTCGTGTCAAAGGAAAGTTGGCCCCCGAACGGGGACGCGAGTTCGCCGCGATTGCTGATGCGGTGCTCGTAATCGCGAAAACTCAGGGAGCCGAGCAGTTCCGACTCGGGGGCGAAAGCGTGCCGGAACCCGACGCGGGCGAATTCGGCGTCCCGGTTTTCCCGCAAATTGGGCCGGAACTGGGCCGGATCGAAACGCAGCGCCCGGTCGCCTTCGCGCACCGACGTCTTGCGGATCTCCGCCTGAAGCGTGGTGGATGGGGACAGGCTGCCCTGGACCAGCGCGCCGTAAGCGTCCTGGGTCAGATCGTCGTTGGCGCGGATGCCGTCGGTGCTCAGCCGCGAGTGGGCGACGGCGAGGGCGATCGGGCCGTGGATGGCGGAGACCGCCAGGTCGTGGGCGAGGGTGTCGTTGCTGCCGGCGCGCAGCGAAACCTGGGCGGCGACGCGGTCGCGCGCGAACAAGGGGTCGTATTCCCCCAGCCCCGGATTGCGCAATCCGGCCTGGTCGAGCAGGAACAGGTCGCTCTCGGCGGAAAGGAGCTGCAGCGGGGCGAGGTTGGCGGGCTGGGTGAGCTGGGCCTGCAGCAGTTCGCTGGCCCGCGCCACTTCGTGCCGCGGCTGGGCCAGATGGGCGTCCGCCAGCAGACGGTGGGCGGAGAAGTTGCCGGGATCGGTGGCGAGGGAATCGAAGGCCTGCAGCAGGGCCAGGCGCTCGAAGCCGAGGCCGCGGTACAGCCGGCCCTGGTTCGCATTGCGCGCCGCCAGATCCTCGTCCAGCAGCAGGCGCGACCGGTAAACGGCACGGTTGTCATTGAGTCTGACGGACTCCTGCAGGTCGGCCAAGGACTCCACCGGCCGGTTTTCCGCGCGTTTGCGGAAGGCGTCGTAGAACCAGGGCGTCGGGTCGCGGGGATCGTATTCCCGGGCCAACTGGTATTGGCTCCCGGCCAGCGCGTTGCGCCGCTCCTCGTAATAGGCTTTTCCGAGGTAACTGCGGATCGGTGCGTCGAGGGGATCCAGGCTGGCGGCCACTTCGATCTGTTCCCGGCCGCCGATCAGATCACCCTGGCGGATGGCGGCAAGGCCCAAGCCGAGGCGCGGCTGCGGGTCCGCCCCGTCCAGTTCGACGGCTGCGTTGAAGCTGCGGGTTGCCGCGGCGGTGTTCATGCGCAGGAGCTGGCTGAAACCCAGGACCGTCTGGGTCTTGGCGCGCCTGGGGTCGAGGGATTCGGCGCGTTGCGCTGCCGCCAATGCTTCGTCCAGATGGCCGGTGGACAGGTGCAGTTCCGCCAGTCGCGCCCACGCCAGGGCGCTGCCCGGGTCGATTTCCGTCGCGACGCGCACGCTTGCCAGCGCGGCATCGAGCCGGCCTCCGGCCTGCTCAACGTAGGAGAGCGCCATGCGGGCCGGCGCGGACTTGCCGTCTTGTCCCACCGCGCGGTTCGCCAGGCCGAGTGCCCGGTCCTTGTCGTTTTGCGTCACGGCAATGACGGCCTGCAGCGCCAGCGCATCGGCACGCCCGGGGGCCGCGGCCAGTGCCCGTTCGAGATCGGCCTGCGCTTCGTCCGCCCGCCCGATCTGCAGCAAAAGGCCGGCCCGCTGAATCAGCAGGGAGGTGTCGGCCTTTTGCCGGATGGGTGCGTCGAGATTTCTGATGGCCTCGGCGAGCCGGCCGTCGCGATATAGGGCGAGGGATTCCTGCACTGCCGGATCGGCACCGGCGTCGGCGGAGATCTGCCGGAAATCCACGACGTCCGGGTAGTAGAGCGCCCAGCGCACCGTATCGGCGGGACGGAGCGTTCCGTCCAGTCGCGGCGGCAGGTTTTGCGCCACCATCAGCAGTTCCCCGGCGACCAGATTCAACAAACCCGCATCGTTGGAAACCGCAACCTGGCCTTCGAAGGCCGCCACCTGGGTCGTCTCACCGCCTACCGCAACGCTGAACTCGGTACCTTCCACGCTGGCGTTGGCGTAGGGGGTCTTCACTTTCAGCGGACTCGGCGTGCGCGTGAGGGCGTGGATCGCCCCGCGCACCAACTCGATGAAAGAGGCCTTGCCGTCTTCGCCACCCGTAATGGTGAGGTTGGTGTCCTGGTCGAGACGCAGCACGGTCTCGTTGGCCAGTTTGAGGGCGGCGCGGCTCAGGGGCTGGGCACGAATGGCGTCGCCCGGGCAGACCTGTGCGCCGCGGCGTGCCGCTTGCCAGTCCGGCTGGCCTGGCCGGCGCAGTTCCAGCCTTCCCTGGATAGAAACCACGTGGCCGGCCGCCTGACCGCATTCCTGGGCGGCGAAGGCTTGATGTCCGAAGCAGGCTGCCACGGCGGCCGCCAACAGGATTTTGCAGGCGGGCTCTGGTGTCCCTCGTTTCATTGGTGCTGTCCTCCCACATAAGGGCGCCGCCCTGTTTCTCCGGCGGAGGCGCCCGACAAATTTTTCGTTGTGTGTTCTTGCTATCCGCAGGTCGGCGACGGCAGTTGGTCCGACGCGCCC
>JBAWHH010000445.1:0-2185 GCA_049593715.1 Rhodocyclaceae bacterium | reverse complement strand
GCGCAACAGAAACGGCCGCGACGACCACGGCGGCGGCGAAAGCACCGATCCAGACCTGCTTCATGAGGCGTGCGGAACAACCATGACCAGCCAATTATCCCGGAAACAATGCGGCGAGGAAGGGCAGGACTGCGAGGAGCCCTGCCCATAGGAATTTCTGGCCCCGGGCCGGGCAATGACGGCCGCAGGGGCCCCGTGGCATGGGGAGCGTCAGCGAGGGGAGGCTAGGAAACTCGCGCTGCTTGGGGCTGGGGCTCCACGGAAAGCCGGTAACCGCTGCCACGCACCGTTTGAATCAAGCTGTCGTGGCCGCTGGCTTCCAGGGCGCTGCGCAAACGGCGGATGTGGACATCGACCGTGCGCTCCTCCACAAAAACGTGGTCGCCCCAGACCTGGTCCAGCAATTGTGCGCGACTGTGCACGCGCTCGGGGTGGGTCATGAAGTAGTGGAGCAAGCGGAACTCGGTCGGCCCGAGGATCACCGGCTCGCCGTCGGCAAAAACCCGGTGGGTCGCTGGATCGAGCTTCAGCCCTCCCAGTTGGACCGTATCCTCTGTCGCTTGAGGCGTGCGGCGGCGCAGCACCGCTTTGATGCGCGCCATCAGTTCCCGCGGCGAAAAGGGCTTGGTGACGTAGTCGTCGGCTCCGGCCTCCAGGCCGAGGACCTTGTCCTGTTCCTGCCCCCGGGCAGTCAGCATGATCAGCGGTACGCCGCGAGTGCGCTCGTCGGCCCTCAGCCAGCGCGCCATATCGAGGCCCGACATGCCCGGCAACATCCAGTCCAGGAGGATCAGATCGGGAAGGGCGTCGTGGACCAGCCGCTTGGCCGTCTCGGCGTCACCGGCGCTCAACACGCAATGCCCCGCGCGCACTAGATTCGCAGCAATCAGTTCCTGGATCGCGGGCTCGTCTTCGACAACGAGAATGTTTGCAGCCATGGCTTGTCAGAGAGTCGAGATGGCAGGCAGTTTATTGCGGAAAGATGAATGTTTGATGACAGGCGGCGGCCGGCTGGTCCAGCTTTTCTAGGTTACTATTACGCCCCGCCGAGCGCAGGAGCCAAGAAATGGCAGGTCTCGACAAGAATACCCCCACCCCCACCGAAATCACTTTGCACCAGAAGTCTCGGCTGATGGAGATCGCGTTCTCCAACGGCGAGCGTTTCCAACTCAGTTACGAGTTGCTGCGGGTGTACTCGCCATCGGCCGAGGTGCGGGGGCACGGACCGGGGCAGGAAGTGCTCCAGGTCGGCAAGAAGGACGTGGATATTGTGAAGATGGAACCCGTCGGTGCGTACGCGGTCCAGCCCATTTTCTCCGATGGACACAGTACCGGAATCTATTCCTGGGACTATCTTTACCACCTGGGCGAACAGCGCGACGCGATTTGGTCCGATTACCTGCGGCGGATGGAGGCGGCGGGAGCCAGCCGGGAGGCCGGACCTGCAGCTCCCGACCCAGGCCACCATGCCGGAGCATGCCGGCACTAAATGGAACGAAAGCTATCTCAGATGAGTGACTCGAAGACCCACTTCGGCTTCCAGCAGGTCGAAGAAGAAGAGAAAGCCAAGCGCGTTGCAGGCGTGTTCTCTTCGGTAGCGCAGCGCTATGATGTGATGAACGACTTGATGTCGTTCGGACTGCACCGCTTTTGGAAGGTGTTCACCATCGAAACGGCGGGGGTCAAGCCCGGCGACCGTGTCCTCGATGTGGCGGGAGGAACCGGCGACCTTGCAAAGAGTTTCGCGCGGCGCGTCGGCGAGACCGGTCAGGTTTGGCTGACGGACATCAATGGCAGCATGCTCGGGGTCGGACGCGACCGGCTCACCGATGCCGGCCTGCTGCTGCCGGTGGCCCAGTGCGACGCGGAGAAGCTGCCGTTTCCCTCGGACTACTTTGACTGCGTCACCGTAGCATTCGGCCTGCGCAACATGACCCACAAGGAGAAGGCGCTGGCGGAAATGCGCCGCGTCCTGCGCCCCGGCGGTCGACTGCTGGTACTGGAGTTTTCCAAGGTCTGGCAGCCGCTCAACCCGATCTATGATTTTTACTCTTTCAAGGTGCTGCCGTGGCTGGGTAACCGCGTCGCCAACGACGCCGACTCGTACCGTTACCTGGCGGAATCGATCCGCGTGCACCCGGATCAGGCCACGCTCAAGCAGATGATGGAGGGGGCAGGTCTGGAA
>JBAWHH010000444.1:0-2980 GCA_049593715.1 Rhodocyclaceae bacterium | reverse complement strand
AGATCGCGCAGGCGGAAAGGGTTCTGCACGCTGCTGGTGGTGACTTCGAACTTCGCGCGGCGGCCGTCGATAACGAAAGTCACCAGGAAACGCTCCGGCTGGGCGGTGTTGTCCACCTGCGCCTGGTCGAGCAGGCGGAACAGCGCCCACGGGCCTTCGAAAACTTTGCCCGAAGCGCCGGATGTCGACGTGGGCTCGACCTGCAGCCTTACCTGGGTGCTCCCTTTGGGACCTGGCCACTGCACCGGCTGGGGTACCTGGGGGCCGTGGCTGTACTTCACCAATTGGCCGTCCACGTCGAGGATGAACTGGGTGATGGAGGCATCCATCTCCATCGGCTTGAATTCCAGGCGCAGCCCAGGGGTTTTGCCGCCGCTGCGGAAGAACACGTCGCGGATCGCCGCCGCGCGCTGAAACTGGGCCAGCGTTCCCGAACTGCCCATGGAAACATCGTCGATGCGTTTGAAACTCCAGGGTTTGGTGGACGTATCCACGTAGGGCTGAAGGTTCTTCTGGAAAAACTCGTCGAACATGCCGCCGGGTGAAAACAGGCGGGCGAAATCTTCCTGGGGCACATCGCGGGCGCTGCTGCGCACGAAGGGATAACGGCCATTGATCGCTTTCGGGCATAAATCGCCCACCGACGCCGACAGACTGGCCGAGAGGTTGGAACGCGTGGCGCCCAGCGCTTGACTGGACCCGGCGGCGGAAAGCGTCTGCAGCATCGAGCGCAGCGGCTCGGGCATGCGTGCCGCGTCGGCCTTGATCTTTGTGGTGACCTCGCTCTGCGGTGGCGCCGCGCCGCTCTTGACCGCGGTTTCCGTCGCCGTGAGGTGGGTGTAGAGGTCGTTGATCAGCGACAGCGAGGCGTCGATGGGCGCCGGCTGGCCCTGGACGGGGCTCGTCACCATGCGCCGCAGATTGTCGAAACGGTCGTCGACGATGTTTTCCAACTTGGTGCCGGAAGCGGCCGCGATGGGTTGAGCCGATCCGCCCAGCAGCTTGCGCAGGCTGTCGCGCGATTCCTTGACCTTGTCGGAGGCTTTGTCCACGACAGTCTTGTCGCCCTCCTGCACCAGCCCAAGGGTAGTTTCCTTGACGATGCCGCGCATCAGCAGGGGAACGGGGGAATCCGGTGCCGACAGGATGCGCGCCAGCTCGATGCTCTTTTGCAGGCTGGTGGAGCGTATCAGGCGGATGTCGTCCACGAATTTCTGCCAGGTGCGGGCGTAATCTTCGAGGTAAAGGCGGCGCACTTCGTCCGCCAGGCGCCCGGCGGCGGCCGGGTCAAGCAGGCGCGACTTGCCGCCTTCGCCACTGCCCATCACCCAGGATTCTTCACCGGCAAGCTGAAGGGTCACCTTCGCCGCCGCGGCGAGGAATGCTTTGTGATACCCGTCGTAGGTGAACAAGCCGGGAATGCCCTTGGTGAGCGGCTCCCCGCTCACCCGCTCGAAGACCAGGGACGACGCCGGTCCGGCGACCTGGGTGATCTTGAACTCCGCAATGCCGGCTCCGACGCCCTGGCGCTTGAGGCGGCTATATACGCGCTGCGGCAGGGGCAGGGCGGCCAACTGGGCGCGCACTTGCTGCACCAGCCGCTCGTCCGCCGGCAGGCGCGGCGGCACGGCGCCGCGTTCGAACAAGGTATTGAGATGGCCTTCGAGCGCCTGGCGCTGTTCCACCGAAACTTGCCGCGGCAAGTTGTTTTCCCAGTCGGTGGTGATCCAGGTCTTCAGGGCATCGGCGTCGAAATGGTCCGCGTCGTAAAACATCAGATAGGCCTTGAGACCTTCGTAGAGCAGTTCCAGGTTGTCCCGGCCACCGCCACGCAGTTGCTCTTCGACGCGGAAAATCAGGCGCTGCAAAAAGATGTCCTGCAGCAAACGGCGGTAAGCGTTGCCCGTCGCCGCGGCGAGCTTGTCACCCTGGTAAAGGCCGAAGCCCATGGATAGCGGTGGTCCGCTGCCGGGGACGCTGGAAGCGTCCGCCAGTTCCTTCACCGCCTGCAGCACGGGCAACAGGCCCACCACGTCGGTGGTCCCGCCGGTGGGCAGGGCGGCGACGGCTTTCGAGACTTCGGCGGCCTTGGTCGCGACGCTCGTGACATAGGTGGCGTTGCTGCGGTAACTGACGAACCACGTCGCCGCCGCGGCCATGGTGACGAGGCCAACGGCGGCCAGGCTGCCCCATTTCAACAGTCCGCGCCGGCGTTCCCACTTCAGATTGGTCCCGGCCAGACCCTGCTCGGCGAAGATGACGTCCTTGAGCAGGCGGGTGAGGAAGTAGCTGCGCCCGCTCGCCGCCTGGGGCGGCAGGATGCGGCGTTCCATCCCAAAACTGCGCGCCAGGGCGCCCATCACGCGGTCGATGGGGCTGCCTTCCTGGGTGCCGCTGGTGAAATAGACGCCGCGCAGCATGGGCGTTTCGTGGAAACGCGAGCCGGTGAACGCCGCCGACAAGAACCCGCCGAGCAGTTCACGCAGGCTGGCGAACTGCTGCGGAAAACCGTACATCAGCGCCCGCTTGGCCGGATCGCGCTCCTGCTGCATGCGGTCGATCAGGCGGTCGTTGAGGCGCTGCTCCAGGGCGGCGAACTCGGCGGCGAATTCCGCCGTGGGGTCCTTGTTTTCCAATGCTTCGCGGAAGGGGAAAGTGGTTCCCCAGACTTGTGCCCGTTCCTCCTTGCCGTATTCACCGAAAAACTCCATGAAGCCGGCGATCAGGTCGCACTTGGTAACCAGGCAGTAGATGGGGAAGCGGATGCCGAGGTTGTCGTGCAGTTCCTGGATGCGCGAGCGCAGCGCTGCGGCGTGGCGTTCCCGCTCGTCGGCGTACTGCTGCAGCAGGTCCAGGACCGAGACGGTGAGGATGATGCCGTTGATGGGGCGGCGCGGCCGGTGCTTCTTGAGAAGCTGCAGGAAACCGGTCCAGGCCGACGCGTCCACCTCGCGGTTGGATTCCTGGGTGGTGTAGCGGC
>JBAWHH010000443.1:0-2401 GCA_049593715.1 Rhodocyclaceae bacterium | reverse complement strand
GGTCAGGAATGCCATGAAAGCCTCGCCCGGTGCAAGGAGGTGCGCGAGTTCCGTCAGGGCGGGAGGACGCGGGTTGACCAGTTCTGCAAAGGCCGGATAACGCTCGCGCAGTTGGCGCGTCAACGCTGTGTACTCCGTCTCGGCGGTCTCGATGCGCTGGCGCAGCTTCAGGAGGAGGTCGGTGCCGGGGACAATCTCCGCGCCGGACCGCTGGCGCGAAAGGAGGCCGTAAAGGGTGGCGATTTCGTTGCGGCGGTCCTGCTCGGCGCGGATCAGCGTGGCCAGCGCGCCGTCCCCCGCTGCCAGGCGGCCGGCACTGGCGACGATAGCCTCTTGCACGCGGCTGCCGCGGAGGACGTCGGCAACGCGGAACGCTTCGTCCGCCGCCGCGGGGTTTTGGTCCTGGCGATACTGCTGGTGCAGCAGCTCGACATACGCCGAGAGGACGTGCTGAAGCCGCAGCTTGCGCAGCGGATGTTCGTCGCGCAAAGCGGCCGACGGGTCCGGCCGCATCAGGATGGGCACGGCGTGGCGATACGCGGCGAGCGCTTCATCGTGCCGGCCGATCTTCTGCAATGCCGCGGCCCGCAAGCCTTCCACTGCAGCCGTGTCGGGATGTTCGCGCCCGAACTGGCGGGAGAATCGGGCCAGGGCGCCGTCGAGGAGCGACAGGGCATCATTCACCCGCCCGACCTGGAGCAAGGCCAGCGCACGGTCGGGGCCGGCCCCGATGACCCGCTGCAGCGCGCGCGCGTTCCCGGCGCCGGCAGCCAGGGCGTCGAACTCCGTTACCGCTCCTTGCCAGCGCTGCAGACCCATCAGGGCGAGCGCGTGCTGGCGCCGCGTCCTCATCACCAGCACCGAACGTTCGCCCTGGCCGAGGGCTTTCATCCGGGAGAGCAACTGCTCGTACAGGGGCAATGCGTCGGCAAAACGCCCTTGTGCGATGCGCACGTCGCCGAGTTTGCGCAAGGGCAGGATGTCCGCGTTGGGTGGAAAGCCGGGCTGCCGTGCCCGTTGCAGCCAGTCGTTCACTACCACTTCCGCGGCAAAGGGCCGCCCGCCCCCGAGCAGGACTTCCACCAGTTTTGCCAGCATGTTGGCGCGGTCCCATTCCGCCAGGGCGACCTGCTCCGGCCGCTCTCCCGCTTCGGCATGGCTGCCTCTGGCGACGACGCGGTGCAGATGCAACTGGTTCGCTGCCAGGGCCTTGCGGATCGCCGTCTCGGCCGGTGCCAGTTTGCCTTCCGCCAGCAGGATGGCGCTGCGAGCCCATTGCATGCGCGATTCGAAGAGGGGGCGGAGGTTGCCATCGGCGGCGGGCGGCAGGCGTCGAAGGAAATCGACCCCTAGGTCGAAATACTTTCGCGCGGCGACCATCTGCCACAACGTGGCTCGAAAAGCCGCCTCGTGGAAACAGAGCGATGCCTTGGCCCCGAACGCCGGCCGCGCATCGGCAAGGAAAGCATCCCGGACGCGGGCGGCTTCTGCCAAGCGCCCCGCTCGCAAAAGCAGGCCGTAGTGGCGGATGCGGTAATGCCCCTCCTGAGGCGTCCCTACCGCCAGATCCGCAAGCCGGGCGACGAGTGCCAACTCCTGTTCCGCCAAGCCGAAGCGCCGCGCTTCATTGGCCCGCGGGCCGTAGAAAGCCAATAGCTCGGCGGTCGTAGCGTCGACTCTCGGAACTTCCGCCAACCGGCTCAGGGTTTCTGCCGTGGCCGGCGGGGAGGGAATCTCGTCGTCGAAGGGGGCGGTGTCGACTTGCGCCCAAGCGGTTGCGACGCTCATCCAAGCCAGCATCGTCAGGAGCAGCAAACGGTTCAGCATGCGGCAATCCTCAGCCTGGTGGCGGGGCGGGCAGACGATCCTGGCAGAGCATTCGGCCCCGCAGGAAGATTCGAGCCTTTACTTTCTAGTTCGAAGCCAAAACCTAGTCATCCAGTTTGACCGCCAGATCACGGATGAATCGAGCCCCCGGTGCGCCCAAAACCATTGAGGCATATCGAATTCGGTGTCAGGGCTCATCACGCGCCCACTGGGTAAGACGCCCGATGTCTGTGGCTGACAACTTGACCGGCGCACCACCGCGGACGCGGCCCGATAGCCCATCCAGACCGTGCTCGATCCACGGTCGCCGCGTCGTGCTCACCGTCTTCATGGTCAGATCCTGCAACGCCGCCACCCGCTTGCACGTCTTCCTCTCGGCAAGCAGCCGCACGCTCTGCGCACGTTCCCGCGACCGCCAATCAAGGTGAGGGCGTCTCCTTACCGCAAGCCCTCCCCACCGAACGTGCCAGTAAAAACTTTCCAGGCGTGACTTATCCTCGGCGAGGGGGTGGGCAACAACGACTAGACAGTTCATCAAAACATTGGCTATAGGAGTCGAATTGTCCCTGGCGCG
>JBAWHH010000442.1:0-3474 GCA_049593715.1 Rhodocyclaceae bacterium | reverse complement strand
GGAGCAGACGCACTCGCAGCCCGACGTCGCACTCCTGGCTCGGATCTCGGCGGAACGCAATGCCGACCTCGAAGCGCAGCGGACGCGCATCGCGGCGACGGCCAACCCGGCTGAACGATGGGCGATTCTCGCGGCACAGTTGGACTCGGTGGTCGACGAGGTCACCGGCGAACTGCCGGCCACCAACGCGCTGCTCGACGACGCCCAGGCGCTGGTTTCTGCCTTGCCCGATCCGCTTGCGAAACAGGCGGCCTTGGCGATCTGGAAAGCCCAGGCGGCTGCCGAGATCTCGGTGCGACTGGACCACCTGCGATCGGCCATGGCCCTTTACGACACCGTGCAGTCCGGCCCGGCCGACCCTGGCCCGATCATGAGGGCGACGGCAATGTGGCTCCAGGAGGCCACTGACGAGGACCGCGGCACGAGGGCTGCCCGAGTCGACAAGGCGTTGGCGCTGGGGAGCGGTCAACCCGGGCTGATCGGAGCCGAAACCGTGCGCGCCTTCAAGCTGGACGACCTGCTCAGGCGGGGAAGCCCGGAGCTTGCGCTCGAGCTTGCGCGCCAGTGGTTCGAGGACGCGCTCGAATCGGGCGATGGCTCGGCGCTGCCTGCTGCGGCACAGTCGTATGTTGACCTCACGCTCGGGACCAATGGTCCGGCGCCGGCGCTGGATCTGCTCGACCGAGTCTTGGATCGGATCGAGTCGAGTCCGGCCGGGCCGGTCACCTACATGGACGGGCTGCGGCGCCACGGCATGTGGCTGGCCGAAGCGGCGGGGCGCCCGGATTGGCAGCAGGCGCAGGCCAAGCGACTGCACGCGGGCGGACCGCTGGGAGCCGACCCGTCCCTCGTCTCGCGTGCCTTGTTCTGGGTGATGAGCGGAGGGCGCGGCCCGGCCGCCACATTGAGCGACGTCGATCTGGCGCACTGGCAAGGCGACAGCGCCGGCGCCCGCCGCGCTGCCCAGCGGCTACTGCAGCAACGCCCTGATTTTGTCGTGACGGTGTCGATTGGCAACGAGGCGCTGCCCAAGCCGGACGAATTCCGGCTGAAAATAGTGGGCGAGACGCGGAAAGCCGTTTACGAAAGGTATGGCCTGACAGTCAGGGCCGCGCAGTGACGCGGGCCGTTCGGTTCGCTGCCATGAAGACTTGCGGGTTCGTTTCAATCCTGTCGTTCGCATTGGCCTCCGGTGCCGCCCATGCCGAAGGCTGCGACTCACTGCCCTTACCCTCGGTAACCCTGAAGCGCTTCGAAGTACCGGTAACGACGAACTTCGAATACGGCTACCGCACCCTGACCAACATTGGCGCGGCGCTGGCCGACGGCCAACGGTTCGTCCTGGGCCTGACCCGCGGCAATGCCGTGGTGAAGGTGGAGTTCAAAGCGCCGGGATTCATCGACCGGAGTGGGCGTTACGAGTGCTTGAGCCCGCAACTGACCCTGAGCTACGGTTTCAGCCCGATGACGGTTTATGTGGCGCGGGAGTTTCCGGCGGGAACCTGCGCCTACAAACAGATTTACGAGCATGAGCTGCGCCACGTCCGGACGTATCTGGCGCACCTCGTCGCCATTGAGCCGGAGATTGCGGCAGTCCTCAACCAGCGTTTCGCCACCGGTGCCCCATGGCGGGGCCCCGTGGGGCAGACCCAAGGCCGGCTGCAAAAGGAACTCGAAGAGCGCTGGATTCCCTATCTTCAGCGCGAAATCAATCGGGTGAATGCCGACCAGAGGCTGATCGACACGCCGGAAGAGTACGAGCGCGTGTCGAACAGTTGTAACGGCGAAATCAGCAAACGCCTGGCCCAGAAAGCCTCGCGCTAAGGGTCAACGGCCGGATTCAGGCTGTAGATCCCGGTGAGGCTGGTCTGCGCCAGGACGTGGCCGGCTATGGCACCGCGAACGGCCTGACCCGTGAATCTGCCGTCCAGTGGGCACCGCTCCACATCCAGGGCGAAAAGCGTGAATACATAGCGGTGGCGGATCGCGTCGTTCCAGGGTGGGCAGGGCCCGTCGTAGCCGTAGTAGTCGCCACCCATGTCGGCATCGCCGGCGAACCAGTTGGTGTAGTCATTGATGCCCTGGCGCGTTCCGCGCGGACCCGCCGGTCCGGCTTTGCCGCGGGGCGTCACTGCCGAGGAGAACTCTCCGGCCATGATGTGCATCGGCTCTGGGGCCAGATCCACCAACACCCAGTGGAAAAAATCCACACGGGGCAAGCTGGCAGGAACGATGTGGCCCTCCTTGTTCACGTCGTCGCCCACGCTCGGCACGTCGGGGTCATGGCACAACAGCACGAGGGAACGGGCGCCGGGTGGCACGTCCGCCCAAGCAAGGTGGGGGTTGCGATTGTTCCCCAGGCAGGCATGGCTGCCTGGGTTCGGGACACAAAAGGCGAACTCCCCGGGAATTCGCTGATTGTCGGCAAAGCTGTCGCTGATCAGTTTCATTGGGTTCTTCCCTCCGAGATCTCGTTGTTCCGGTGTCAGGCGGCATGGCGCCGGAAGTCCTTCAGGCGGAAGCCGAGCAGCCAGAGCACGCCGAAGTATGCCATCACGCCCATGGCGACCAGGGCTGACAGGCGGATGGTCCGCTCCAGGGTGGGCATCTGCAGCCAGGCGGAGTCCGTACCCCCGGCAAACCATAGTGCTAGCCCCATGGCTGTCAGGGCGACGAGCAGACGCCAGGTGAAACCGAACCAGCCGGGGAGGGCGCGATAAACGCCCCGGGAACGCAGGCCTTGGAACAGCAGCCCGGCATTCAGGCAGGAAGCCAGTCCGATGGAAAGGGCGAGTCCGGCGTGCTGCAGGGGAACGACGAACGCAAGGTTCATCGCTTGCGTGGCCGTCAGCGTCACGAGGGCGATCTTGACCGGGGTGCGAACATCCTGGCGCGAATAGAAACCGGGGGCAAGCACCTTGACCAGAATCAGCCCCACCAGCCCCACCGAGTAGGCCGCAAGCGCATTTCGGGTTTGCAGCACGTCGTCCGCCGAAAAGGCGCCGTGCATGAACAGCGTGGAAAGCAGTGGCACTGCCAGGATCGCCAACGCCAGGGCGGCTGGCAGGGTGAGCAGCAGTGTCAGGCGCAGTCCCCAATCCAGCAATGCGCTGAACTCCTCGGGGCGTTCCTGGGCATGGAGCTTGGAAAGGCTGGGGAGCAGGACCGTCCCCAGCGCCACCCCCAGCATCCCGGCCGGGAACTCCATCAGCCGGTCCGCGTAGTAGAGCCACGACACGCTGCCGTTCGCCAGGAAGGAAGCGAAGATCGTGTTGATGAGGAGCGAAATTTGTGCGACCGAAACGCCGAGCAGCGCCGGCGCCATCAGCTTGAGAATGCGGTTGACTCCCGCATCCTTCAACGAAAAAGCCGGGCGGGGCAACATGCCGATTCGGTACAGGAACGGCAACTGCAGCAGCAACTGCAAGATTCCGCCGCCGAATACCGCCCAGGCCAGCGCTTTGACGGGCGGGT
>JBAWHH010000441.1:0-3586 GCA_049593715.1 Rhodocyclaceae bacterium | reverse complement strand
CCGCAGGATGTCGGTCAGTAGGTGAAAGTCACTACGTCATCGTCCATGGCCTGGGAGATGACGTAGGCGCCGCCGACCGTTTCTTCCACTTCGGGGATCAGGTCTTCACCCCAGAGTTCGAGGGTCGGCGTGCAAACCTTGAACTTCACGCCCGCCTCGTGGGCGTCCTTCATGAAGTCGTAGACGCTCTTCGGCGAGCCGGGCTTGACGTACAACTTGTCGGCAACCCCCTTCACCGCCAGCGCCCCGGCACCCGCGGTCAGGATCACCTCCACCTCGTACTCCATCGCCGCCGCTACCGTCGCCTGAAAAAACGGCGCACCGAGTTCCGGGCCGTTCTTGGGATCGGTATTTACCATTACGATCAGCAGCTTGTTGGCCATGATCCCTCCTTGGTCGGTGGCAGAAAGTGGGTTGCCAGTCTATGCCGCTTCGCCGTCGAAGGCGAATGATCCAGATCAACGGGCACCGGCGGTCGCCCGCCTGGCAGCCTAGAGGGTTTCCAGATAGCGGGAGAACTCGGCCCCAACTTCCGGATGCTTGCGGCCAAGGGCGATGGTGGCTTGCAGGTAGCCGAGCTTGGACCCGCAGTCGTAGCGCACGCCCTTGAACAGGTATGCAAAAACAGCTTCTTCGGACAGGAGGGCCGAGATGCCGTCGGTCAACTGGATCTCCCCCCCGGCGCCGGGCGGCATCGTCCGCAGGTGATGGAAAATGCGCGAGGTGAGGACGTAGCGCCCCACCACCGCCAGAGTGGACGGCGCATTCTCCGGCGCCGGTTTCTCCACGATGGCCTGCACTCGCTGCACATCGCTGGACTGGCTGTCCGTGCTGACGATGCCGTACTGGCGGGTATTCTCCCGCGGCACGTTCATCACGCCCAAAATGGAGCGGCCGCTGTCGTGGAACAGATTGGCCATTTGCTGCATCACTGGCGGATCACCGTCAAGCAGGTCATCCGCCAGCAGCACGGCGAAAGGTTCCGTTCCAATCACCGGCTCGGCGCACAGCACGGCGTGGCCCAGCCCCAGGGGCTCGGACTGGCGGATATAAATGCAATTAACCGATCGCGGCGTGGTTTCCTGAACGATGCGCAGCAGCTCGTGTTTGCCCTGTGCCTCCAGCTCCGCTTCCATCTCGTAGGCTTTGTCGAAATGGTCCTCGATGGCGCGCTTGTTGCGGCCAGTGATGAAGATCAGGTCGGTGATTCCGGCGGCGACCGCTTCCTCTACCGCGTACTGGATCAGCGGCTTGTCCACCACCGGCATCATCTCTTTCGGACTCGCTTTGGTGGCGGGAAGAAACCGCGTACCCATGCCGGCGACGGGAAACACCGCCTTGGTCAGTTTGTTCATCTTTGGCCTTTCGATTCAGTCATTCTTCAGCAGACGGTGCAATTCGTTTTCATCGATCACCGTCACACCCAGCTCTTGCGCTTTCGCCAGCTTGGACCCTGCTTCCGCACCGGCAACCACGTAGTGCGTCTTGCGGGAAACCGAAGTGCTCACCTTGCCGCCTGCCGCTTCGATCATCGCCGCCGCTTCGTCGCGAGTCAGATTCGGCAGCGTGCCGGTCAGCACGAACGTTTTGCCCGCCGCCGGACCAGACACCGCCGAAGCGGGCGCGCTTTCGTCCCAGCGGATGCCGGCGGCCCTCAAGGCGGCGATCACTTCGCGATTGTGGGGTTCGCCGAAAAACTGCGCCATGGAGGACGCCACGACGGGCCCCACGTCCGGCACCTGCTGCAGCCGATCGACATCCGCCGCCATCAGCCCATCCAGGCCGCCGAAGTGGCGCGCCAGATCCTTCGCCGTCTTTTCGCCGACATTGCGGATGCCCAGGGCAAAAATGAAACGGGCCAGCGTGGTGCGCCGGCTGGTGTCGATCGCGGCCACCAGATTGGCCGCCGACTTTTCCGCCATGCGTTCCAGTCCCGCCAGGGCGGGCACGTCGAGGGCGTAAAGATCGGCGGGGGTGTGCACCAGGCCCTGATCCACCAGTTGATCCACCAGTTTGTCGCCCAGGCCTTCGACATCCATTGCCCGGCGGGAAGCAAAATGCAGCAGGGCCTGCTTGCGCTGCGCCGGACAGAACAGGCCACCGCCGCAACGGGCAACCGCGTCGTCCTCCCCCTGCACGACGGCCGAACCACACACCGGGCAGGCGGCAGGCATGACGAAGGGCCGCTCACTGCCGTCCCGCCGTTCCGCCACCGCACCCACGACTTCGGGAATTACGTCACCGGCGCGACGCACAATGACCCAGTCGCCGAGGTGCAGATCCTTGCGTCGAAGTTCGTCCTCATTGTGCAGCGTGGCGTTGGTCACCGTCACGCCGCCGACGAACACCGGCTCCAGACGGGCCACGGGGGTCAGGGCCCCGGTGCGCCCGACCTGAATTTCGATCTCCAGCAACCGGGTGAGCGCTTCCTGCGGCGGGAATTTGTGTGCCACCGCCCAGCGCGGCTCACGGCTGACGAACCCCAGGCGCGCCTGCAACGCCAAGCCATTGACCTTGTACACCACGCCATCGATGTCGAACGGCAGCTTCGCGCGCTCGGCGCCGATGTGGCGATGATAGTCCGCCAGCGCCGCACCGCCGGAAAGCACTTTCCGGTGCCCCTCGACCGGAACCCCCATCTGTTCGAGACTGTCGAGCAGCGCACTATGGGTCGGCGGCACTTCCCATCCTTGCGTCTCACCGATGCCGTAGGCGAAGAAGGACAGCGGGCGACGGCGCGCGATGGACGGATCCAGTTGGCGGATGCTCCCCGCCGCGCCGTTGCGCGGATTCACCAGCGTCTTTTCGCCACGGGCGGCAGCGCGCGCGTTGAAAGCGTCGAAATCATCCCGCCGCATATAAATCTCGCCCCGCACTTCGAGGACCGGCGGCGGTTCCCCGGCAAGCCGCATGGGGATTCGGCGCACGGTGCGCACGTTCTGCGTCACATCCTCGCCGGTCTCGCCGTCGCCGCGGGTCGCGGCGCGCAGCAGCAGACCGGATTCATAGCGCAGGCTGATGGCCAAGCCGTCGAACTTGAGTTCGGCGGCGTATACCACCGCGGGGTCCGCTTCCCCCAGCCCCAGTTCGCGGCGGATGCGGGCATCGAAATTTAGCGCGCCGCTGTCCTCCGTATCCGTTTCGGTGCGGATGGACAGCATGGGTACGGCATGGCGCACCGGGTCGAACTGCGGCAAGGGCTTGCCGCCCACCCGCTGGGTGGGCGAATCGGGCCGCGCCAGTTCCGGGTACTCGTGCTCCAGGCCCTGAAGCTCCTGGAACAGCCGGTCGTACTCGGCGTCCGGAATGGTCGGTGCATCGAGTACGTAGTAGGCGTGGTCGTGGCGCTCGATCTCCTCCCGCAACTGGGCGGCACGGGCCGCCACCTCGGCGGTCGCCGGCATCAACTGAACAGACGCAGCGCGGTCGCGCTGCCGGCGGAGATGCCGTGCTGGGACATGGTGTCCTGGAACTCGACGACCTTGGCCCGGATCAGATCCAGGCCTTTCTGGTTGAGCGGCGAGCGATTGTCGTCCACCACCGTGCCGTTCAGTCCCGCGGCAAGCTGGCGGGCGGCAGTGAGCAT
>JBAWHH010000440.1:0-2151 GCA_049593715.1 Rhodocyclaceae bacterium | reverse complement strand
AAGCTGTTCTCACCATAAGACCTCCTGTGTTGGAATGGATAGCCAAAGGCGCTAACCACAAGACGACTCCAGCACCCATTGCGCGGCAACTCCCTGAAAAGGACCGGAACGTGTCAATGAGCTTCCTCTTCACGAACCGGAACTTCGTGTCTGAGGTGTACCGGTCCCTAGCGCAAACCGTACCGGGGGAGACATCGGCCCGACCACTGATGTGGCCCTCAGCAGCGGTGGAACCCTGCCGGAACCAAGCGGGCGGGATCCTGGGAATCGGTTCACAAAGAAACGCGCAACCGCGCGATTGGGCACCGCATCGATAGCAATGCTTCGGGCAATGATGCCTGTCGAGGGAAGCGCACCCACCCGGCGACTGGCGAACTCGATATGGAATCTGGAGAACCCGCCAGCTACGACGCCGTGCGCCGCCGGATTAGTGATTGGCTGAATTGATCGAGCGTGTCTGGCGGGCACACGTGCCCCACAGATCGCCGCGTGCAGGGGCCGAGATTTCATGTGCCCTCCCACCAGACAAGTGCATCACGACACCACGTCAGGTGGATAACGCCCTAAGAACTCAGTACTGCGGGGAGGTGCCGGAAAAAGAGCTGAAACTCAGTTTAATCAATGCCTGTCTATCTCACGTCATGACGAGTCATGCACTCACGACGCGCTAATACGATGGACTAGAAATTGATCAACTTGAAACTCGGCAAAGAATATGATTTATGGCAGATTTTTGGCATTTAATCGGAAGGCTAACTTCGGCCGGAACTACTGAATACAACAACTCGGAGCACTGGTCGAAATTGGCCGCACACCTGCCGCGCGACCCTACTCTTCTCCCTACCCGACTTCACTAAGCGCTACCCGTTGCCTAACCTCGAACTCCAGCCTTTTTATAGCACAAATGGGTGATACAGGCAAGGTCTTTGTCATGCTTTGGCCAATGTCAGGGCAGGTTGTCTGAACAATGAAGAGGTTGATGAAGCTGCTGTCGAAGACACTCGAAGCTGGTCGCACGGGGCATTGATTCAATAGGAATGTGTATGTCTTTTGACAGAGTTACGAAGTTGTGCCCCTGTATTGCGCAAGAGCAAATGAAGCCCAGGGCATTTTGGGCTTCCCTATACATGTATCGGGTAACCTTTATAGAAAATCCACCTTTCTATAACGGTCCGTCGCCAAAGGTCTGCTGACATGCAGACAATCCCGCCCCTCGACCACTTGGATGCGGGCCGCTTTGGTGCACTGCTGGTCCTCGAGCGGCTGACCAGCGCGAGCCGCAAACTGGCGGCGTTGAAGGGCATCGCTGCGTCGATTCGCAACCAAGGCATCCTGATCAATGCCCTGGGTTTGCAGGAAGCGAAAGACAGTTTCGTGATCGAAAATATCGTCGCCACCCACGACGATCTGCTCAAGGACGACGTCCTGCCGGAGGCTTTCGCCAATCCGGCGGCGAAGGAGGTGCTGCGCTGCCGGGCTTCCGTCTGGTGTCCAATATCGGCCTGATCACCGCAAACCACCTGACTAAAATTCAGGGCGAACTTGAGCGCAACCATAACGGTTTTCGCAAGCGGCTCGGAACGGCCCTGAAAAGCAGCAGAGGCAACACGGTCTACACGCCACCGCTAGACCCGACCGAGATCGAGGCGCTGATGAGCACCCTCGAACGCTTCATCAACGACAGCGACCTGTTCCCGGCTGACCCGCTGATCAAGATGGCGCTGATCCACCATCAGTTCGAGAGCATCCACCCCTTCTACGACGGCAAATGGCCGCACCGGGCGCATCCTGAATGTGTTGTATCTGGTCAAGGGAGGCCTGCTCGATGTGCCGGTGCGCTACACCGCCGACGAGGCGGCGGACATCCGGCGAGCCTACGAGCAGATCCAGACCCACAAGGCGCGAATTCCGGACCTGTTCCAGTAGAACGAAATCCTCGTCATCGCCGATGGGTTCGAGGCGTGCACGGGGTCGCTTTCCCCGATGCGGAGCGCTTCAAGCAGTGGCGCACCATCAACGGCGTGGCCCTCGACCCCCTGGGCCGGTTCAACGAATTGGGGATCCTGGTGCGCGGCGCGCTGGCGCCGGCCCGCCGGCTGGATTGCCTGCGCGATTTCGTGCCGTTCGAAGACGACGGGCGGGCTGGTGAAA
>JBAWHH010000439.1:0-1673 GCA_049593715.1 Rhodocyclaceae bacterium | reverse complement strand
TCCATGCCGGCCTCGATGCAGCGCTCTCGGTCTCCGGACATGGCGTGGGCGGTCATGGCGATGATCGGTGTGCGATAGAAGTTGCCGGTGGCGATCCAACTGCGCCGCAGTTCCCGGGCGCGTATTGCCTCGGTCGCTTCCAGGCCGCCCATCACGGGCATCTGCACGTCCATCAGGATGGCATCGAACCGCTTGCTCTCGAAACGCTCCACGCCTTCCTCGCCATTGTTGGCAATGGTCACGCGATGCCCAGCTTTTTCCAGGAGCCGCTGCGCCAGCATCTGGTTAACCGGATTGTCTTCGACCAGCAGAACCTCCATGCCTCGACCATTCTGCTGACGCTCGACCTTCCACAGGGTTTTCTCGATATCGTCACCGTTTACCTCGAAGGCGAAGCGTCCGGTGAGCCCCAACGTCAGCATGGCAGCGTCCAGCAGGTCCGACTGGGAAACCGGCTTGACCAGCGTATACCGCACGCCAAGCGCCTGAGCACGCATTGCATCCTCACGCTGGGACTTCATTCCCAGCATCATGATGGTCCGGGCGGCACCGGGATCGCCATCGCGACAGGTTTCGACGATGGCAAAACCGTTGGGATCAGGCATGTGACCATCCAGCACCAGGAGGGCAAACGGCCTACCCTCAATTGCTGCCGCGCGGATGGCGAGGACCGCCTCATTGCCGCCATGAACGACTTTCGGTCGCATGCCCCACCGCTCCACCTGGGCCGCCAGCAAGCGAGCAGAGGTCTTGTTGTCGTCGACAACCAGAACTCTGCGCCCGGCAAGCGGCAAATCCTCGTTGCTTGCCGTCTCGGAGCCCATAACCCGGGCAGCCCCCAGGCGCAGGGTGAAGTAGAACTCGCTGCCTTTCCCGGGAGCGCTTTCCACCCAGATGCGGCCGTCCATGAGCGCGACAAGGCGTGCGCAGATGGCCAGCCCCAGCCCTGTGCCACCGAATTTGCGCGTCGTCGACGTATCCGCCTGAGCAAAGGACTCGAATATGGCGCGATGCTTGTCGGGCGGGATGCCAATGCCGGTATCGCGTACCGACACTCGCAAGTAGAAGGATTTGCCTTCCGCCCTGTCCAGTGTGCACGAAACCTCGATTTCTCCCGCCTGCGTAAATTTTATGGCATTGGCAACTAGGTTGGTCAGTACCTGCCGCAAACGGCCAGGATCGCCAAACGCCCGTTCCGGCACATCGGGCGACACCGAATAGACCAGTTCCAACCCTTTTTCCTGGGCCTTGAAAGCTAGCGCCTTGATCGTTTCGTCCACCGAGTTGCGCGGAGAAAACTCAATGTGCTCGATCGTCATCTTGCCCGCCTCGATCTTCGAGAAATCGAGGACGTCATTGACGATGTCGAGCAGCGCGTTGGCCGACGATTTCACCGTAGAAAGATACTCGTGCTGTTCCGCATCGAGTTTCGTGTCGAGGGCCAATTCGGTCATACCGATGATGGCGTTCATCGGCGTTCGAATCTCGTGGCTCATGTTGGCCAAGAAATCGCTTTTGGCGCGGTTGGCGCTGTCCGCCGCTTCCTTGGCGGCCAAAAGATCGCGTTCCCGGCCTTTTTGCGTAGCGATGTCGCGGTGGATGCCTATGATCGTCTTCGGCCGGCCGTCGGCGTCCCGGCGCGTCACCTGGGCCCGAAGCTGGAGCCATTTCCA
>JBAWHH010000438.1:0-6265 GCA_049593715.1 Rhodocyclaceae bacterium | reverse complement strand
GGTAGCGGCAAGACGCCCCTGGTCTTATGGCTGGCCGACGCATTGCGCCAACGGGGGTTTCGCCCCGGCATCATCAGTCGCGGTTACGGCGGCACGGCGAGTGCGCCCCAGGCGGTGGCCGCAGATTCGGACCCCGAGGTGGTGGGCGACGAGCCGATCCTGCTGGCGCGCCTTAGCGGGTGCGCGGTGTGGGTCGGCCGTGACCGCGCCGCCGCGGCGGTTTCCCTTTTGGCAGGGGTGCCCGGGACCGACCTGCTGATTGCCGACGATGGCCTGCAGCATTACCGCTTGGCACGGGACGTCGAGATTGCCGTATTCGATCGGCGCGGCGTTGGAAACGGCTGGCTGATGCCCGCCGGCCCCTTGCGCGAGCCAGTCGCCCGCCTGGAGACCGTCGATGCGATTGTCTGCAACGGCGAAGATGTCCCCGCCGGCCTGTTCTTCCCGGAAGACGTTCCGCGCTATCGCATGGAACTCGCCGGAGACATTTTCTATCGTCTCGGCAACCCGGATTCGCGGGCGAACCCGGCGGCACTGCAAGGCAAGCGCCTTCATGCGGTGGCCGGGATCGGCGATCCGCAGCGGTTTTTCGACCACCTGACGCGCCTCGGGCTCGTTTTCACGCCCCATCCTTTTCCCGATCACCACCGGTTTACGGTTGAGGATCTGAGCTTTCCGGATGCCGACGGCCTCCTGATGACCGAAAAAGATGCGGTAAAATGCGCCCCCTTAGGGTTGATCGAAACCTGGGTTCTACGCGTGCAAGCGCGTCTCGCCCCCGAAAGGCCAGATCCTCACTGGCCGGAACTGCTGGACCTCGTACTGGAGAAGCTTGATGGACGCGCGCCTGCTTGAAATACTGGTCTGCCCCGTGTGCAAGGGGCCGCTCGATTATCGTAAGGCGCAGCAGGAACTGGTGTGCAAGCCGTGCCGGTTGGCCTACGCAATCCGCGACGACATTCCGGTGATGCTGGAGGAGGAAGCGCGCCAACTCGGCGCGGAAGAGGCCTGAGAGTCCTGCACCATGGGATTCCTCGCCGTGGTGCCCGCCCGCTTCGCCTCGACGCGCCTTCCCGGAAAGCCACTGCTGGATATCGGCGGCAAGCCGATGGTCGTCCGCGTCGCCGAACGTGCGCGGCTATCGTCGGCCGAAGCGGTGGTAATCGCCACCGACCACGAGGGCATTCGCGCCGCCGCCGAAGCCCACGGCTACCAAGTGGTAATGACCCGTGCGGACCACCCCAGTGGCACCGACCGTCTGGCCGAAGTCGCGCAGCAACTCGGTCTTGACGACGACAAGATCGTTGTCAACGTCCAGGGGGACGAACCCCTGATCGATCCGGCGGTGATCGATCGCGTGGCGGCCGAACTGGAAGTGGAACCCGGTGCGGCGATTGCGACAGCCGCCCATGCCATTCATTCGCCTGCGGACTTCTTCAGCGCCGATGTCGTGAAGGTCGTCTGCAACAGCCGCGGCGAAGCCCTGTATTTCTCTCGCGCGCCGATCCCCTTTGCGCGGGACGCCTTCGCCGCCTTGCGGGGCAAACCCGTTTCGAGTGCCCCGTTGCCTTTTGGCCTGCCTGCGCTGAGGCATGTCGGCTTGTACGCTTACCGCGCCGGTTTCCTGCGGCGCTACTGCGCGTTGCCGCCCGCACCGATCGAGGTTTTCGAAGCGCTGGAACAATTGCGGGCCCTTTACGCCGGCGAGCGCATACGCGTGGCAATCCTTGAAAACGCGCCCGCGGCAGGTGTCGATACCCCCGAAGATCTGGCAAGAGTCCGCGCGCGGTTTGACCAGATGCCGCGTTAAGGTTATTTTTTGGAAGTTTTGCGGCCCGGTCGCCTAGAATCGCGGTTTTCGAATAATGCACAGGGAGAATTCATGAGGCTGGTACTGCTGGGCCCCCCCGGCGCTGGGAAGGGCACCCAGGCTGCTTTCATCAAGGACAAGTTCAGCATCCCCCAGATTTCCACGGGGGACATGCTGCGCGCTGCCGTCAGGGCCGGCACCCCGCTCGGCCAGGAAGCAAAACGGATCATGGATTCCGGCGGGCTGGTGCGTGACGACATTATCATCGGCCTCGTCAAAGACCGGCTGGCCGAACCCGAGTGTCAGAACGGATACATGTTCGACGGTTTTCCCCGCACCATTCCCCAGGCCGACGCAATGAAGGATTCCGGCGTGGCCATCGACTTCGTCCTGGAAATCGATGTTCCGGACGAGGAAATCGTCGTCAGGATGAGCGGGCGGCGCGTTCACCCTGCTTCCGGCCGCAGCTATCACATCAAATTCAACCCGCCCCAGGTGGCCGGCAAGGACGATGTGACGGGCGAGGATCTGGTGCAGCGGGACGACGACCTGGAAGAAACGGTGCGCAAGCGCCTGGCCGTGTATCACGCCCAGACCAAAGCGCTGGTCGATTACTACGGCAAGTTGGCTGCCAGCGGGGTGCCCGGCGCACCTCAATACAGGAAAATCAACGGGCTAGGCGCAGTAGAAGAAATTCGTGATCGCGCCTTCGACGCGCTCAAATGAATTATCGCAAGACTGGGAGGAGAGACACATGGCAGCGAAGAAACTGAACGCGTTTTACGCCCAGTCGGGCGGTGTCACGGCAGTCATCAACGCCTCGGCCTGCGGCGTCATCGAAACCGCACGCAAAAACAAGGACAAGCTCGGTAAGGTTTATGCTGGGCGCAACGGCATCATCGGCGCCCTGACCGAAGACCTGATTGATACCACCAAGGAATCGACGGCGGCCATTGGCGCACTGCGCCACACGCCGTCAGGTGCTTTCGGTTCCTGCCGCTACAAGCTAAAGAGCCTGGAGCAGAACCGCCGCGAATACGAGCGCCTCATCGAGGTGTTCAAGGCACACAACATCGGCTATTTCTTCTACAACGGCGGCGGCGATTCCGCCGACACCTGCCTCAAGGTCTCCCAACTCGGCGAATCCCTCGGCTACCCGATCCAGGCCATCCACGTGCCCAAGACCGTGGATAACGACCTGCCGATCACCGACAACTGCCCGGGTTTTGGGTCCGTCGCCAAGTACATCGCCGTGTCCACCCTGGAAGCGACGTTCGACGTCGTCTCCATGGCGAAGACGTCCACCAAAGTGTTCGTGCTCGAAGTGATGGGGCGCCACGCCGGCTGGATCGCTGCCGCAGGCGCGCTGGCCTCCACCAAGGAAAACGATTTTCCCGTCGTGATCCTCTTCCCGGAAATCACCTTCAAGAAAGACAAATTCATCAAGAAGGTGGAGTCCATGGTGAAGAAGTATGGCCACTGCACCGTGGTGGTGTCCGAAGGCGTGAAAGGCGAAGACGGGAAGTTCCTCTCCGATCAAGGGGTGCGCGACGCTTTCGGTCACGCCCAACTGGGCGGTGCGGCGCCAGTAATTGCCAACATGGTCAAGGAAGCGCTGGACCTGAAGTTCCACTGGAGCGTGGCAGATTACCTGCAGCGGGCCGCGCGCCACATCGCCTCCAAGACCGACGTCGAGCAGGCCTACGCCTGCGGCAAAGCGGCGGTGGAACTGGCGCTCAAGGGACGCAATGCCGTGATGCCTGCCATCAAGCGCGTCAGCGACAAGCCCTACAAGTGGAAAATCGAAGTGGCTGAACTGAAGAACGTCGCCAACGTGGAGAAGTTCATGCCGCGCGACTTCATCACCACCGACGGGTTCGGCATCACCGACAAATGCCGCACCTACCTGGCGCCCCTGATTGCCGGCGAGGACTATCCGCCCTACGCCAACGGGCTACCCAAGTACGTGCAGCTCAAAAACGTCGCAGTAGCGAAAAAGCTGGAAGCGTTCGAGCTTTGACCGGCGATATAAGGGATATACGACTTGCGGGTGAAGCCGGACACTCGGCGCGACCCGCGGCACGGTAACCCAACAGAGGCGATCGTCCGGGCGCTGGGTCGGCCGGGGCATTAGTAGTTCGGTTCATAGCAACAAGGAGGAAATTAATGGTTTCTGGTCTTCTCTTCGCCCTGGTGTGCGCCGCACTGGCAATCGCCTATGGCGCCTTCCAGACCCAGTGGATTCTGGGTCAGCCAAATGGCAACGAACGCATGCAGCAGATTGCCGCTGCCGTGCAGGAGGGTGCCAAAGCGTATCTCAACCGGCAGTACACGACGATCGGTATCGTTGGTGCCGTACTGTTCATCCTGATCGGCATCTTCCTGTCGTGGAAGACGGCGTTCGGTTTCGGCATCGGCGCCATCCTCTCCGGTGCCACCGGCTACATCGGCATGAACGTATCGGTACGCGCGAACGTTCGCACCGCCGAGGCGGCGCGTACCGGGCTGAATGAAGCGCTGAACATCGCCTTCAAGGGCGGCGCCATTACCGGCATGCTGGTGGTGGGCCTCGGTCTTCTCGGCGTGGCCGGCTACTACGGCATCCTCACCTGGACTGCACCCAGCGGAGCCTCCTTGCCGCAAATCCTGGAACCCCTGGTAGGCCTGGGCTTTGGCGGTTCGCTGATTTCCATCTTCGCTCGTCTGGGCGGCGGCATCTTCACCAAGGGCGCGGACGTTGGCGCTGACCTCGTGGGTAAAGTCGAAGCCGGCATCCCCGAAGACGACCCCCGCAACCCCGCGGTTATCGCCGACAACGTCGGTGACAACGTTGGTGATTGCGCCGGTATGGCCGCCGACTTGTTCGAGACCTACGCCGTGACCATCATCGCGACCATGCTGCTGGGCGCGCTGCTGCTTCCCGCTGCCGGTGCCAACGCCGTCGTCTATCCGCTGGCCCTCGGCGGCTTCTCGATCATCGCCTCCATCGTCGGCGCCGGTTTCGTCAAGGCCCGTCCTGGCGGCAAGATCATGAACGCCCTGTATCGCGGCCTGATCGTGGCTGGCGGCCTCTCCGCTCTGGTCTTCTTCCCCATCACCAACTGGCTGATGGGCGCCAATGGCAGCTTCAGCGTCATGCAGCTTTACAGCGCAGCCTTGATCGGCCTGGTGCTGACGGCGGCTATGGTCTGGATCACCGAGTATTACACGGGCACGGATTTCCACCCGGTGCGCCATATCGCCGAAGCATCGACGACTGGCCACGCGACCAACATCATCGCCGGTCTCGGCGTATCGATGAAATCCACCGCACTGCCAGTGTTGGCTGTCTGCGCAGCAATCCTCGGCGCCTACCAAGCTGCCGGCCTGTACGGGATCGCCATTGCGGCCACGTCCATGCTGTCCATGACCGGCATCATCGTTGCGCTCGACGCCTACGGTCCGATCACCGACAACGCCGGCGGTATCGCTGAAATGGCGGAACTGCCGGATTCCGTGCGCGCCATCACCGACCCGCTGGATGCAGTGGGCAATACCACCAAGGCCGTGACGAAAGGCTACGCCATCGGCTCCGCCGGTTTGGCGGCTCTGGTGCTGTTCGCCGACTACACCCACGCCCTGAGCGCCCACGGCCAGACCTTCACCTTCGATCTGTCCGACCACATGGTGATCGTCGGCCTGTTCATCGGCGGTCTGGTGCCTTATCTGTTCGGCGCCATGGGCATGGAAGCCGTGGGACGCGCCGCCAGTTCCGTGGTCGTGGAAGTGCGTCGCCAGTTCCGCGAAATCCCCGGCATCATGGAAGGCACGGGTAAACCCGATTATTCCCGCGCGGTGGACCTGCTGACCAAGGCGGCCATCAAGGAAATGATCATCCCGTCGCTGCTGCCGGTTGCCGTGCCTGTCGTTGTGGGCCTGCTGCTCGGGCCCAAGGCGCTGGGCGGCGTGCTGGTGGGAACCATCATCACCGGTATCTTCGTCGCCATCTCCATGACCACCGGCGGCGGTGCCTGGGACAACGCCAAAAAGTACATCGAAGACGGCAACTTTGGCGGCAAAGGTTCCGAAGCCCACAAGGCTGCGGTGACCGGTGACACCGTGGGCGACCCGTACAAGGATACGGCCGGCCCGGCGGTCAACCCGCTGATCAAGATCATCAACATCGTCGCGCTGATGATCGTGTCGCTGATCGTCTGACCTTTCGCATTCGCGAAACACGGGCAACCTTCGGGTTGCCCGTTGCTTTTTGGAGGGCCGGATAGGCGGATGGCTTGGCGTTTTGCGCGTAATCTAGTGGCGCGGATTGCGCTCACGGGAAGCGCAGTTCGGAACTGGCTCAAGGTATCGCGGAGATTTTTGATGAGCAACAACGTCCCCCAGACCGGCAAGCGCATCACGGTCATTGGCACGGGGTTTGGCGCCGTGGCGGCGGTGCGCCACTTGCGTGCCCTGGAC
>JBAWHH010000437.1:0-1885 GCA_049593715.1 Rhodocyclaceae bacterium | reverse complement strand
ACGGCAGCGGCGGCCGTCCCGCTCTCCGCCACCAACGCCGCGCTGGCCGCCGGCATCTCGTCGCTGGCGAGCCAGGCCGCGGTGTCCTTCCTCAACAACAACGGCAACCTCGGCAAGACGCTGCACGATCTGGGCTCCAGCCAGACGGTCAAGAACGTCGTCGTCGCCATGGTGACCGCCGGGCTGACCAACGCTGAGCTGTTCGACGTGGGCGGCAAGACGCTAAGCCTGAACCAGATCGCCGGCATCAGTTCGATCCCTGGGGCGGGCAGCGTGGCCCAGTCCAGTGGGAACACCTTCCCCCAGAATCTGCTGGGTGTCGCGGGGCGGGGGCTGGTGTCCGCCGGGGTGTCCACGGCGATCCAGGGCGGCAGCTTCGGCGAGGCACTGCGCGACAGTGTCGTCGGCGATCTGGCGGCGATGGGCGCCGGGGCCATCGGCAGCCAGTGGGGCAGCGGGCCGAACAAGAACGTGGCGCTGCAGACACTCGCCCATGCAGGCCTGGGCTGTGCCGCCGCCTCAGCCCGCGACAAAGAGTGCGCCGCCGGCGCCCTGGGCGGGGCGGCGGAGAGCGTGCTGGGCAATCTCATCACCCTGCCCACAGGGGAGAACGGCGGTTACGGCACCGGTACCCGGGCCCTCTATACGGTCGGGGCGATGTTGGCGGCGGACGTGTTGTCGGATGGGGTGGGGGTGGATTCATTGACCGCCATGGACGCGGCGCGGAATGCGGCGCTGAATAACCGTTTGTTGCATCCGGACGAAGAAAAGTGGCTGCGCGACAACGCTAAGCGGTTTGCCGCGAAGATGAGAATTACTGAAAACGAGGCGCTGGAGCGCCTGACTCAGCAGGCCCTCAAGGATGCGGATTACCTCTGGCGAGCACAATTGGGCGATGGGGAAGATAGTGACGCCAAGGGCTTCCTTGCAGATACCCTGCAGACATTTACCAACGATCTCGGAGAGCAGCAACGGCTTTTCACTGTTACGGGCCAGCAACTCTTTCGTCCTGAGATGTATGGCGACCAGGCCGATGTCCCTTTCTACAAACAGTTTGCCCAAACGGGCATTCGGCGCGACCTGACGCCCGGACTGGCGAAAGAACTTCGGGATTCCGGGATCGCATTCAAGAACGAGGCTGGAAATCTGCTCGCGGTAGCGCGCGACAACCCTGGGTTGGTATTGGAGGCCCTTTGGAGCGCAACCAAGGAACTGCCGGGGACCTTGGTCGACAACTTCAGTGAGACCGGCTACGCCATCGGGGAGGGCGCCGCGGTCGCTCTTAGCAGCGACATCGGCACCAGGCTGAACGCTATATATGGAACCGATGTCTCGGCCTATCAGGGTGCCATGTTGGGAATCCGCACCCTGAGCGCGGTCGCCGGGGCGGGGGGTGTCGCCAAGGTCGGCGCAGATCTGAGCGAGGCTACCGCTAAGGCCCTGGGTAAGAAGCTTGAACAGGGAAGCAAAGGAAGAGCCACGGAAACCGGTGCGGGCGGCGGAACTCATGGTGGCACTTCTCCTGCGGCTGGAATCGGCGTTCCTATCGGGCAATCTAGTAACCCCCTTAGCCCTGTGCTCGAATATGATGCCAATGGGAACGAAATCATGTATCGGACAATGTCCGAACAAGACTTTGAGTATTTGCAGCAGACCGGCATGCTGCGGCCCACTACCGAAACGTCCTTGTCTCCATCGCTGGCTTATTCAAGCAAATACGATGGTATTACGGTTCGCCTGACCTTAAAGGACGGAACGTCGGCCCAACTGCAGGAAATCGGCATCGCGGCGAATCAACCAGCTGCTGCGGAGTTTCCTAGCATGTCGACAAAGACCGGGAGTTGGATGGAAAGCAATACGCGATTCAAGGTCGAGGGTGGTCAGA
>JBAWHH010000436.1:0-5132 GCA_049593715.1 Rhodocyclaceae bacterium | reverse complement strand
GGGTGGGGTTGCGAGCATCGGAGCGACGCTCTTGAAAGAGGTGGTATTGCACGAGGTCCGCAGCCTCGCCACGGAGAGCTACTGGGGCTCCGCCGTCAAGCTGGGGACGGCAGCCTTCAAGTACGTTCTTCACCCGCACCGGGAGACTTTGCCTGTCACCGCCCCGGCCCCCAAGGGCGCCGATTACCTTCGCGAGGAACTGCTCAGCCGATTGACGCGGGGGGTGATCAAGTGGCTACTGTGCGTGCAACTGTTCGTCGACGAGGAACATACACCGGTCAACGACGCTTCGAAGGCCTGGTCCAGTCCTGAAGTGGCGATCGGCGAGCTGGTTATTTCATCGCCGCCATCGGAAGAGGAAGAAAGGCAGATCGACCAGATGGCATTCAATCCAGGCAACGGTTTCGACGTGCTGGGGATTACCCATGCGCGCAAGGATGTCTACGCCGAGAGCGCACGCAATCGCGCCGACCGAGGGCTCCTTTCGAGCGAGGATGCACGCCGCTTCCTGGCGTCCCGGGTGTAGAAGGCCACCGCATCAGGGGCTGCTGGTACGCGCTCTTTCGCAGCCGCGTTCTTGACTCATGGGACTCGTTGCCCCCCCGTTTGCCCAATTGATTTCGGCCTCGGCGTCTTCTGTCTGATGGAGCGTCATGGCGCCGACGTCCCGAATTGCGCGATGATGCATCGGGCTAAGGGACCGAGATAGTCCAGCCTGGCACACCGCTGCCGCGTTCAGTGCGCGCGGTTGTCCTCACGAATGACCAAATCTTCACCGACATTCGCATGCCTGACATCGACCGCCGCGCTCTGTATAGGGAAACTGAGCAGCGCTGGCCGAGCCTCGCGCACCGCGTGGTGTTCTTCACCGGGGATAGGCTGACCCTAACGGTGCGCGAATTCGTCGATCGATGCGGCTGTACCGGAATAGAGAAGCTCTTCTTGCCTGCCGAGGTCCGAAACGTCGTCGCGAAGGTGGCGGCGGCATGCGAACACTGAGGCGTGCAAGGTTGCACTCGGCAAACTATCCCCTCAGCCCAAACGCCGGCCCTGGAATCGCGGCGAGACTGCCAAAGCTCACGCACGTGGGCGAATGTTCTGGTTCATGCGAAAGAGGTTATCAGGGTCGTACCTCTCTTTTATGGCAACCAAACGATCGTAGCCTTGGCCATAGGCGGACTGGATGCGCTCGGGCTCATCATCGGTCAGGAAATTCACGTACACCCCACCCGATGCATAGGGTGCTGCCTCCCGGAAGAATCCCCGTGCCCAGTCAATGCATTTCTGGTCATCCTCGGCATTCTCCCAGCGTCCATGAACGTTGCAGACGTAAATGGCGTCGCGATGGCAATATGCGGTAGCTTCTGGTTTCGGGCGAGTGGTCGCCCCACCGATGAGCCCGAAGAAGATTTCGCAATGGGGGGATGGAAGCATTTCAACGTATTTCACCGCAACGTCGATTGCCCCGTCACTCAGTTCGGCAAAGTTGTGCGATTTCCAGTAATTTCGCGCCCCTGGCGCCAGCAGCGGGTCAAAGGCCTTTTGCCATGCCGTGTAGGGCTGCATGCCGACAAATTCGCCGAGGATCGTACCCAGTTTCCGTATTGGCTCAATGGCCTTTCTTCCCTCCTCGGGATCGCCGGCGTGAAACACACAGAAAGCGATGATCTCGGAGCCATGAACCTCTGCGGGGAGAAAGGGCAATGGTGGTGCTTTGCGCATCACGGTCCAGACGGTAGTGTCTTCGCCCAAAGTCTTTACGTATTCGCCGAATTGCTTCAGCGCGGGGCGCGCATCTACAAGCGGATAGACGATCAGGCCGCTCAGAACTTCGGGCCCCACCGGATGAAGTTTGAACTCAAAGCGGCTGACAACGCCAAAATTACCGCTGCCGCCGCGAATCGCCCAAAATAGATCTGGATTTTCGCTCTCTGTTGCGCGATGCAGTTGGCCGTCAGCGGTTATCACATCGGCGGCAACCAGATTGTCAATTGTCATCCCGTATTTCCGCGAGAGCCAGCCGAATCCACCGCCGAGCGTTAGCCCCGCAACGCCGGTTGTGGAATTGATCCCCACAGGTGTGGCCAATCCAAAAGCTTGGCATTCTTGGTCAAACTCACCCAGCGTCACCCCCGGTTCCACATGGGCCACCGAAGCGATCGGATCCACGGTGACCGCGCGCATCCGCGACAGGTCGATGAGAAACCCGCCTTCACACACGGCATTGCCCGCGATGTTATGGGCACCTCCCTTTATGGCCGTCAGCAGGCGATGGCGATGCGCGAAATTCACCGCCTGACGGATATCAGCGGCACTGGCGCAGCATGCCACCATCGCCGGCTTGCGATCGATCATGGCGTTCCAGACCGTACGCGCTTTGTCGTACGCCTCATCGCCGGGGAAGAGCAGTACCCCTCGCAAGGATAGTTGCAATGTTTCGAGAGCGGCCGCCTCGACCGTCACGCACTCTCCAGTAAGACCGACCAAATTCACATCGTTCATGATCACGCCTCCAGTCACACGGTGGGTGAATCGCTAACGACCGCCGGAATAGTGCTGAAGCCCAATTCGAGCGGTTGGTGATGGTGTGGCCACATTTCAACTTAGGCCGGTTGCGCTGCTTTATCCAGCCCGATGGAAGGGCAGGACTTCCGAAGCCTTCGGCATAGAGTCTCGTGTTGGCGCGGCCGTGCGCTCGGGATTGCCCCGAGCCCGACGTTGCTGCTGGTGGGCATGCGCGAATTCTGCGCAACGAGGCTGCCAGCCGGTCGGAACGGCGCGCTGGACCAACGCACCGTGAGCACAGCGAAGTGCCAGCGCCTTTTGTCGATTTCTGCGCAAGCCGTCAGGTATTGATCAGGATTGAACTCCTTGAGAAGCATTGGCGGCGCGCTGCCGCCTCAGCAAGTTTGGCAGGGGAAACAGCATCCCCACCTGCTCGCGGTAACGGCGATAGCGGTCACCGAATTGGGTAATCAGGTCACGCTCTTCAAAGCAGATGCCGACGAGGATGTATCCCGTCGTGGTGACCGCGAACAGCAGATGGCCTGCGCTCATGTGGGGCGTTGCCCAGAAGGCGAGGAGAAATCCGAGATAGATCGGATGCCGGACGTGCCGATAGAACAGGGGCGTCCTGAATTGCGGCGCCGGCACGCTGCGACCATGCAACCGCGCGAACACCTGCCGCAGCCCGAACAACTCGAAATGATTGATCAGGAAGGTGCTCACCAACAATACGATCCAGCCAAGCCAGAAGAGCGCCTGCAGGGCGATCGCTGTAGCTGGGTGCTCGAATGACCAAATCACTGGCGCGACGATCGGCCGCCATTGCCAGAGCAGTAGCGCAAGCGCCAGGCTCGACGCAAGCACAAAAGTGCTGCGCTCGATCGGCTCGGGGACGATGCGCGTCCACCAGCGCTTGAAGCCACGTCGCGCCATCACGCTATGCTGCACCGCGAACAGGCTAAGGAGGAGCAGGTTCACGACGAGGGCTTCGGTTACGGGCGCGGACTTGCCCACATCGATCGATACGGAAACGAAGGCGTTGCCGACGAAGCCAATGGCGTAGAGTAAGGTTGCGAGAAAGACGCCGTAAGCAACGACGCCGTACAAGGCCATCAGCAGTGCGCTCATGTCGTTCTCCTGGAGGTTGAGATTAGGAAGTCCTCGATTGCCGCATCCACAACAGCCGGATGGGTGACGGGGCCGAGGTGCCCCATACCGTCGAATTCGATGACCTTGGCCGCCGGCAACATGTCCTGGAGCAGGCGGATTGCCCGACGGGCGGCCACGGTCGAACATTTGCCGGTGAGCAACAGGCACGGAGTGTCGAGCGAGCGTAGCGTGCCGGCTGACCAACGTTCCGCGAAGGTGGCGCTCCAGGCGGCGTGGAGCGAACGCACACTCGCGACCAACTTGCGTTGCCGAGGCTCCGGCGAGGTGGCCCAAGTGCCTTGGCCCGCCCAGTAGTCGATGAAGCGTTCGGTCGCGGCCCCAAGCTGGCCACGGTTGATCAACTGGATCGTCTCGTCGCGCACGGCTTCGATCTCGCGCGTTGCCGGCTCATCGGGCAACAACCGGGACAACGTTCCCCAGATCGCGGGTTCATACATCACGATCGAGCGGATGGAGCGGCCTTTGGTGCGGGCGATGCGGAGGACCACGGCGGCGCCATACGAATGGCCCACCAGGTGACCAATACCGCTGTCAGGCAGCAGCGCTTCAAACGGCGCAGCCTCGTCGGCGAGGGTAAATCTCCGCCCCAGCGGCCATGGCTGGTTGAAGCCATGACCGAAAAGGTCTGTGGTTAGCACGCGAAAGTGCGGTGCGAGGCGACTTGCCAATCCCTGGTATTGGGCGGAACTGCTGGCAAACGAATGGATGCACAGCACATGTGGCACGGCATTCGTGCTTTCGGCGAGGGGCGAGCGAGCGCTGGCCTCACGTTGGCCTGCTAAGGGTGCTGATGTTTCGGAATGGGTCAGTCGGTGTGGCACTGAGCCCAGGGGGTAAACGCCTTGCGGCTTTGGCAACGCCATCGCCTTCTCGCCGCACAGATTCTGTTGGTGATGCGCCATGGCGGTTCCTTGCGGAGTAGATGGAACCTGTGCGCCACCATGAGCCGCGACAATTCGCGGGCCAAGGAATCCGGACGCAACAAGGACGAGGCAATACTAGGCGGGCGGTGTATCGCTATGACGTCACTGCGGGGGAGCCTTTGTTTCATTTGTTTCGCCCAGCGCACGGCTTGTTCGCGTGGCTTTTCGATGCTCCGGTATTCGGAGGTGCCGCACAAAGTAGCGGTCAAACTTCTGCTCCGTCTTACTGAAGCGCGGGAATTTGGCGGTCTTGGATTGGCTGTCGCGCCGGCGGTAGCCCGACGGGCGAGTTGAGGTCGGACACTCGTCCGGTGGCCGGATCAGCAATCGAAATTGCGTGGCCCCAATTCGCGCCGGCATGTGCACTCGCGAGGTGCCATCAGTAAGTGCTATGCCAATGCCTCGGCCAAGGCGGATCCGGGGTGGGCAGGCGGGCGCGTGGTAGGTCGCCAGCGCCGTGCGCGCCGCCGCAGGAAGCCCGCTGCGTACGGCGGCTCTCACCATCGTGGCCGCGCTGTCGCTGATGCCCTAGCG
>JBAWHH010000435.1:0-3732 GCA_049593715.1 Rhodocyclaceae bacterium | reverse complement strand
CCAGTCCTCCAGCCTGCAAGTGCAGGCGGTGGACATCGCCGGCTTTATGCGCAACGTGGCGGAAAACGCCGGCATCGCGGACGTGCATTGTCTCGGCGCAGACAAGCCGGTGCTGGTGCGGGCCGACGAGTACCCGCTGGAGGACGTTTTCGCCCACATCCTCAAGAACGCCGACCGCTACCGCCGGCCGGGAACGCCCATCACCCTGGATCTGGAAACCACTGACACCACGGCGACGGTGGGCATCCACAACCAGGGCCCGCAGATCCCGGAGCCTTTGCTGGGCAAGATTTTCGAGTACGGCGTTTCCGGCCACGCCGAAGCGGGCGCCGCCGGCAACCGCGGCCAGGGGCTGTTCGTCGCCAAGACCTACATGGCGAAGATGGGCGGCACGATAACCGCCCGCAATGAGGCGGACGGCGTTGGCGTCTCCCTGGGCTTGCAGCGGGTGAACGAAGGGCGGCAAAGCTGAGAGTTCAGGCGCCGGTCAGCCCCAGGAAGTGATCGAGGATGTTGAAGTGATCCTCGAAGAACTGATCCTCCATTGCCCGAAGGGCATCGACCGGGATCCATTCCGCGTGGGACGCATCGTCACCTCCGACGACCTCAGGCAGGCGCGCATCACCCAAATCGAAAAAATGGGCGTGGGTGATGGTGCGCCCGCGCAGGCTCCGATGCGGATGGTCGAATACGGCCACCGCCTTGAGGGCGGCGGCGAGCGAAGGTTCCGCGATGCCCAGTGCCGTTTCTTCGCGCAGTTCGCGCATCGCCGCCTGCAGCAGGCTTTCCCGCTGGTCGAGGAACCCGCCCGGCAAGGCCCACAGATTGCGCCCGGGATGATTGGCGCGCTTCACGAGCAGAACCGACCCGGCCGCCCGGACCACGGCATCGACGGTGACGAACACCGGCGGATACGGCGCGCTTTTCCACATGGCCTTGTCTGCCGCCACCTTGGCATGTTCGTCCACCAGCGGCGGATAGCCCGGCAGTTTCGTCCAGGCGCGCAAGTACTGCAGGATGGCTTGCGGGACCACGCTCGACAGCACGGCCAGGGAGACTTCCTGCGCTTCGGGCTCGAAGAGAATTCTGCGCACCGCCGTGGCGTCCACATCGCCGGTTCGCGGCACGGCAATCAGTTCCCAGCGGGGAAAAGCGTTGAGATAGTTGCTGGTCGCGTCCTTGAAATGGCCGACCAGGGCGATGGATCGGGCGCCGGGCGCAGCCTTGGCCACGTCCTTCTCCACCGCCGCCACCCAGCGCTCGTCGTTGTAGTAGTCCCGCATCGGGACAAAACTCACGCGGCGGCGTTCCTCATCGTTCAGGCACAGGCCGAGCATGGCCGCCCGCTCCTGCCAAGTGAAAGGGTTCTTCGGGCTGCGTGCATGAAACGACGATCCGAGCACCACCACCACCTTTTCGGCGCGGTCCAGCGCCTGCGCGAGCAGCGCGGCATGGCCGTTGTGGACCGGCTGGAAACGCCCAATCACAACCGCGAGATCGCGCAACGGCCGGCCCATTGAATTTCCGTTCAAAGCTGTTCTCCCTGGCAAAAAGACTGAGCTGAATAGTTGGCGGCGATCGGCATCTGCCGGCCGGTGCCGAATGCCCGGGCCCGCACGCGAATGACCGGCGGTGCCTGGCGGCGCTTGTATTCGTTGCGGGCCACCATCGTCAGGATCCGCTTCACCAAGCGCGCGCCCTCGGGCGTCGCGTCGAGGGCATGGACAAACGCTTCGGCGGCGTCGAATTCGCCCGCCAGGCGCACGCCCTCGATGTGCCACTTGAGGATCTCGTCCAGCGTTTCGTAGGGCGGCAGACTGTCGGTATCCTTTTGTCCCGGCGCGAGTTCCGCCGAAGGCGGCTTGGAAAGCACGGCCTCGGGGATGATCTCGCGCCCCGCCGAAACGTTGATCTCCCGGGCCAGTGCGTAGACCTCGGTCTTGTAGAGGTCGCCGATCAGCCCCAAGCCGCCGTTGGTATCGCCATAGAGCGTGCAGTAGCCAACGGCGATTTCGCTCTTGTTACCGGTGGTGAGCAGGAGAGCGCCGAAGCTGTTGGAGTACTCCATCAGTATCGTGCCGCGCACCCGCGCCTGCAGATTCTCCAGGGCCAGCCCGGTGAGCGGCCGCCCGAACGCATCGCCGTACCCACGCTGGTAACGCTCCACCAGATCGGCGATCGGATGGGTGTGGAGCGCGATGCCGAGATTGCGGCACAAGACCTCCGAGTCGGACACTGAGCCGGCACTGGACAGTGCCGAAGGCATGGTGATCGCCACCACCTTGTCCGGGCCCAGCGCCTCCGCGGCCAGGGCCAGGGTCAGGGCGGAGTCGATCCCCCCCGAGGAGCCGACCACCGCCGTGGTGAAGCCGCAGCGCCGCGCGTAGTCCTTGAGGCCGAGTACGATTTGGCGCCGAGCGAAGGTCGGTGCCGGCAGCGGGCCACTATCGAGCCGCGCCAGCTCAGTGCCGCCACTGTCCCGGAAACGTCCGTCCGCGAAGCCGAGCAGCCGAAAGTCTTCCTCGAAGCGCCGGGCCTCGAAGACGATGCCTTGCTCCGGGGTCGCGGCGAAGGAGGCGCCGTCGAACACCAGTTGGTCCTGGCCTCCCACCTGGTTGACGTAGAGCAACGGCAGGCCATGGCGGCGCGACGCCGCGCAGAAGATCCCGTGGCGCTGCTCCCGCTTGCCCAGGTCGGAAGGGCTGGCGTTGATGCTGACCACCAAGTGCGGTTTCCCACGGCGCAGGGCGTCAAAGGGATTGCTGGCGTAGTCGAGGCCCTCGTCGTTCCAGGCGTCCTCACAAATCATGAAACCGAGCCGGTGGCCGGCCACTTCGATGATCGGAACCAGATTCGGGCCGGGCTCGAAGTGGCGGCGCTCGTCGAAAACGTTGTAGGTGGGGAGGAGCTGCTTGTAGTACTCCGCTATCACCTCGCCGTTGGCAACGGCCAGCAAGGCGTTGTGCAACGGCTTGCCGGGCCCGCGGTTGGGCCGGACAGCCCCCAGAACGGTGATCAAACCGGGTCTGTCGCGGGAAGCATGGATGACGCGGTCCAGGGCAGCGTCGTGCCCGGCCAGGAACGCCGGCTCCTCCAGCAGGTCGCCCGGATAATAGCCGCAGAGCGCCAGTTCAGAGCACACCACGATGTGGGCGCCCTGCTGCGTGGCGCGATCCATTGCCGCCACAATCGCCGCCGCATTGGAAGCAAAATCCCCGACGGTGTAGTTCAGTTGGGCAAGCGCGATCTTGAGCATGGTCATCCTTGGCAACGGCTACGGCAAACTGTGGTTGAAGACTTGGCGCAGGTAGGCGAGGAACGTCTGGTCGTCGCACAGGGTCTTGCCCGGGGCATCCGACAACTTGGCCACCGGCTGGCCGTTGCACGCCACCAACTTCATTACGATGTTTAGCGCCGGGATGCCCATATCGTTGGTCAGATGGGTTCCGATGCCGAAGCCGGTCATCACCCGGTCGGCGAAGTGTCCGTAGAGATCGAAGGCGGTGTCGAGATCCAGGCCGTCGGAAAACACCAGCCGCTTGGTGTGCGGGTCGATGCGCAGTTTGGCGTAGTGGGCAAGCGCTTTCTCTCCCCACGCCACCGGGTCGCCGGAATCGTGCCGCAGGCCGTCGAACAGCTTGGCGAAGTAGAGGTCGAAATCCGCCAGGAAAGCGTCCATTCCCACCACATCGGTAAGGGCGATGCCCAGGTCGCCGCGATACTCCTGTACCC
>JBAWHH010000434.1:0-2895 GCA_049593715.1 Rhodocyclaceae bacterium | reverse complement strand
TGCCTTCTGCAACTGGCGCAAGTCCATGCCGGCTTTCGCCTCCCCCAGATCCCGATCGATCGTTTCCAGGCGGCGCTCGATCTCGCGCAGATCTACTGCCGCCGACCGGTCGTCGATAACCAGTATGGCAAGCCACACGCTGAGGTAGTCGAGCGTGGCGTCGTCCAGCCGCTCCACGTCCCGGACCGACAACTGGGTGCGGCGGTCTTCGGCGATTCTGTACATTGACGCCACGCGATCCACCATGCGCCCGTAAGCAGCCATGGAACCGCGGGAGGCATTCCGGTTGCCGACACGCTTGCGGATTTCCTCTTCGAGATGGGCACGCATCCCTTCCCGCGCCTGTTCCCTAAATCGTCGATCCACTTTCGCGCGGAACGTCGCCGAGGAAGGGACGAACATCGCCGCGATGGCCTCCCCCGCCCCGAACACCACCAGGGGAATCGCACCCAAACCGAAGCCGAAAGGAATCGACAAGACCAAGCCCGCGGCCACCGAACCCAACAGCGCGTAGACGTTGGTTTGGCTGGTGAGCATTTCCCTCAGATAAGAGGGCTCGTTTGCCGGCACGATGGCGGCGCCTTTAGATGGTCACGCGCACGGCACCCTTGCCCGCGCTCACTTTGTGCAACTGGGTCAGGATCCGTTCTTCCAGACGCATTCCCTCTGTAGAACGATGCCAGACCGCGGAGCGCGGACGCGGCTCGGCAATGGCGAAATCGTCGGCGACTTTTGCCGGCTGGGTGGAGAGCACGATCACGCGGTCGCCCAACCGCAGCGCTTCCGTTACGTCGTGGGTAACGAAGACGACCAAGCAGGGACGGGCGTTGTAAAGCTCGATGAGCAGTTTCTGCATCTCCTCCCGCGTCTGGGCGTCCAGGGCACCGAAAGGTTCGTCCATGAGCAGAATGCGTGGGCGCAGCACCAGGGCTCGAGCCAACGCCACGCGCTGGTTCTGCCCGCCGGAAAGCTGGGCCGGGAAGAGCTTCTGCTTGTCCGCCAGGCCCACGGCCTTCAGCATCTCCTCCACCCGCTGCCGCCATTCGTTTTCCGGTACGCGCTGTCGCCACAGCTTGAGGCGGAACGGGAACGCCACGTTGTCGAAGACGCTGAGATCCGGCCGGTTGGCATAGCGCTGGAACACCATGATGGCGTCGTCGTGGGGGCCGTCGCATTCCTTGCCGTCGATCAGGACGGTGCCGGACGTCGGGGTGGTGACGGCGAAAGGACGCACACCCCCCATCATGTGCAGCAGCGTGCTCTTGCCGCAGCCCGATGGGCCGAGCAGCATGGCAATGCCGGGTTTATCGAAGGCGATGTCCACGCCGTCCACCACACGGGTCACGCCGCCGTCCGGCGCCGGGTATTCCTGGACGATCTTCTTCAGCTCCAGGCTGATGGCAGCGGCCGGGGGAGAAGGGGTCGCAGCGCTCATGACGCGCCCTCCCAGGGATAAAAGCGGCGCTTGGCCAGCACCATCAGTTGATAGGTGACAAGGGCCAGCGCGATGATGACGATGATCCCGGCGAAGACTTGGTCCATGGCGCTGAAACGACGCGCGTTCTGGATCAACTGCCCCAGCCCCTCGCGGGCATTCACATACTCGGCGACGGTAATGTAGGTCCACATCACGGACACGCTGACGATCACCGCGTCGGCAATGCGCGGCATTGCGATGGGCACAATGGCCTTGACGATACATTCCCACGGCGTCGCCCCGAGATCGCGGGCGCTGACCCAGTAACTCTGGGGCACAGCCTGTACCGCGTCGCGCACCATGGGAATCAGGTAGACCACGGCGCCGATGAACAGGAAGGCGATCTTCATCGTCTCGCCGATGCCTAGCCACATGACGAGGATCGGCAGCAGAGCCACTACGGGGGCGGAACGAAACGGGTCGATCAAGGGCGAGAACACGGCGTTGAGCCGTGGCGCCGATCCCATCAACACGCCGACGGGAATGCCGACCAGCACCACCAGCGTACCCGCAGCCAGAACACGCCCCGCCGACCAAGCTGTTGCTGTGAGCAGCAGACTCTGGCCTTCATGCCAGGACAAATAAGACATCGCGCTCAGCACGGTCCACGGGGCCGGCAGCTTGGTGGGGCCCACCAAGCCCGTAGCTGCAACGAGGCTCCACACCAGCAGCACCGCCAGCACGGCACCTACGCCGAGCAATCGGCGCGCTGGCGCCGGCAGGTCGGCGTAGGGATTCCAAAAAGTCGCCACGACTTAACGCGAGAACACGGCGATGCGGGTAGTGCGGTTGAGCGCCCGGCACTCCTCCAGGTTCAGCGACTCGGCGGCCGGATTCGCTTCATTGCACAACGGCTTGCTCGATCCATGGCCCATGACGTTGAAACGTTCGCGGGGAAACTCCCATTGGCTGACGAGGTATTCCACCACCGCCCGCGCCCGCGTCTGGGAGAGGCGCATGTTGGTTTCCTTGGCGCCGGTGGCGTCCGTGTTGCCGCTAACCTCAAAGTAGGCGCTGCCGTTGTTCTCGATGAACGGCACCATTTCCTCGTCGATGGTCTTCTGGGCGCGTTTGGTCAGTTCCGCCGTACCGCTGGCAAAGCCGACAGTCACGGGCTTGGTGACCACCGCTTCTTTCTTGGAGGCTTCCTTCAAGGCCGTTTCGCTAAACGTGTACGCTGGTTTCGCCGCGGCCGTTTCCGCCGTGCGGTTCTGGGCCAGCATCTTTTTGATGAAGCGGTAATCAAAGCTGTCCTGGGGCGGGATCACGGGCGAGTTGGGGTTGGCCAGCGCGCCCACCTTGCGATAGATCTCGTCGAAGCGTCGATAAACGCGTTCGTAGTGGTTGGTCCCGCCCGCCAGACCAAGGATTCTGGCGTTGTCTTCCAGGCCAGTCCAAACCAGGTTGCTGAACAGCCC
>JBAWHH010000433.1:0-1959 GCA_049593715.1 Rhodocyclaceae bacterium | reverse complement strand
TCGCCGTGGTGGTTGAGTTTGAGGGGGAAAGCGGGGTCGCAACTTCCGGCTACGCTGACGTCGCCCATCTGTTCCCAGTCCGCAGGCGCTGCACCCGCTGGGGCGAAATGAAAAGGTGCTTCGTGGTCAGGCACTGGCGCGCCACCGTCGTGCGTGTCTTGTTCTATCAGCAATCTGAGAGCCTCCTTTGATTCCCGCCGCCGGTGTTCCCCCGGCTAACGGTTCGCCGATTCTTCGTCGGCTCGCGGATCCAGCCGTTAATGACCGATCCGCGCCGCGCACGTTGCGCCTCCTTTACCGCCGTCGCCGCGCCACGCGCGGACCCATGGACAGCCACCTGCCCGTTAACGTTTATTAACGTTTTCTTAAGGTTGGGATAGGCGCCGCGCTTTGTCAATATCGCCGGCACGAATCGGCACACAGCTTTCTTTCACCCTCAACGATGCCGTGTCGGATGTCTTTTAAGGCGCCGTCACGGCGGCTGGCCGGCGGCGAGTAGCGGGGATTAGGGCTGGATCCCAATGAGCAAGCGCCCAGCTCCAGATCTCCGCCAGAGTGATCGTCTCGGGTTGGAAAGGCGGAGCGTGGCCTAGAAAGGCGAGGGCGGCGCACACTGCCGATTGCGGCCGCCCGGTGTCGATGGGATGGGCGCGGGTCTGCTTGGAGAGCTTCTCGCCCGCCGCATCCACCGCGACGGGGAGATGGAGATAGGTCGGGGTCGGCAGCCCCAGCAGACGCTGGAGGAGGATCTGGCGCGGCGTGGAATCGACCAGATCCGCCCCACGCACCACGTCCGTCACGCCCTGATCAGCGTCGTCCGCCACCACGGCCAGTTGGTAAGCCACCTGTCCGTCGGCCCGCAGCAGAACGAAATCGCCGACCGATTGCGCCAGATGCTGGCTGACCGGACCGAGCAGCCGGTCCACAAAGCCGATGTGTTCGGACTCCACGCGCAGCCGGAAAGCGCGGGCGCTACGCCCCGGCGGCAATCCGTCGCGACAGGTGCCGGGGTAAACTCGGGCTCCGTCCGCACCCAGCGCGGAGTCCGCGATCTCCCGGCGCGTGCAGGCGCAGCCGAACAATCGTCCTTGACCGCGCAGATGCTCCAGCGCGGCGCGATACAAATCACCGCGCTGGGTTTGCCAGGTCACCGGCCCGTCCCACTCGAAGCCAAGGGCTTCCAGATCGTGGAGGATCGAATCCGCCGCCCCCGCCACGTTGCGCGCCAGATCCAGATCCTCGATCCGCAGTAGCCATTCCCCGCCGGACTTGGCGTCCAAATAACTCGCCGTTGCCGCCACCAGCGAGCCGAAATGCAGCGGACCGGTGGGAGAGGGGGCGAACCGGCCGCGGCGGGGGCTTCGAGTCTCGATGGACATCGGAGATCTTGGCAATAAATCTGCAACAGGCGACGACTGCGGCAGCCGGTTGCTTGCGGGCAGAAGAATTCGGGAAGTCGGATCCTAAGCCCGCAACCTGGGCAACGTCCATCGCCACACAGGAGTCGCGCTTTTCGGCGGCGGGGAATCCGTAGCGATAATTCGTCGACGGCCAGTTCACCTACCCCACATCCCCTACGCAACCCAAATAGGCAGCCCACCCGGCCCTCCGTCCAGGCGATGCTCGCGCAGAACGACTTCCTCGGACATAAAGGTTCGAATTCGATCGTTCAGGGCTTCGTCACCCCTGGTCGTATCGGTCGTCCTCCTCTTCTTGAGCCCGGATGTAGGCTCGCACCACCGCTTCGTCCAGGCCAACCGTTGAGACGAAGTAGCCGCGCGCCCAGAAGTGCTCCCCGGTGAAGTTCTTTTGCCGGCCTCCGAACCGCCGGGCATCTGGATCGCGCCACGGAATGCACGTGTACCCCTTTGTGGGCCGCTCAGAGCGGCTGAGTTGCCGCTGCGCGGTCCGCCGCCGGGCGCCAACACCATCGAATATGCGCTCCCCCGCTTTGTTCCC
>JBAWHH010000432.1:0-1864 GCA_049593715.1 Rhodocyclaceae bacterium | reverse complement strand
GTTGAGGCGCTTGTCGCGCCGCCGGCAGATGCTCAGGAACTCGCCGAGCATCGACAGCACCTTGCACACCTTGCAGTTGGAATCGAAGTAGAAAGACTCCGCCGCCAGCCGCCCTCCAACGCCCTTGTAGTAGAGGGTGACGTTGCCCGGCGTGACGAGGGTGGAAACCAGCACGAAATGGGCATCCGGCACGGCGAGTTGAGCCCGTTGCCAGTAGTCCGCCAGCGCCGCCTTGCCATGCAGCGACCCGCGGGACTCCCCGGTCACCTCATTGAGGGCCGGGGCCCAGACGTCGAAATCGTCGGAAAAATAAGACAGTACACGATCGGGATCATGGCCGTTCCAGGCCTCGATCCAGTCCTTCGGAAACTGCTTCAGCAGTTGCTGGTCAAGCATCATCCCCCCTCCTCCGTTGCCGCGGCTGATAGGGCCATTCGCGATGGACGCGTGGCCGTTCAACCGGGAAAGCTGGCTCACTCCGCTCCCTGGCTTCTTATTGGATCTTCTTGGGCCGTTTCCGGAGAACCGGCAGGTCGGCGGCGACCCGCGACCGCAATGCCATGTGGCGTTGACGGCAACGGACGCCTGCTAACCCTGCATATAGGGTAGATAGGGTAAGGAGGAAGATCTGTCAAGCCCGGCACGACGGCCCCGCAAGACCGCCGCCCGCGCCCGCACGCGACGTTTCACATGAACAAGCTGACGTCCGCGTCCTTGGCCATCGGCAGGAACGAGGCCGCTCCGACGTAATCCGTGACCTCGGGAATGAAATCATCGTGGGTGAACCCGAACAGGTCCACGGTCATCTGGCAGGCGACGAACTTGACGCCCGCCTCCACGCTCAAGCCCCTCAGCTCGCTCAAGTCGGCCACGCCATTGTTCTTGATCGTCTTCTTCATCAGCATCGTGGCCAGGGCTTCGTAGCCAGGGACGATCGACTGCACGGCGTTGGGGATGTTCCAGTTGATCTGTTTGAACCACTCCGGACCGAACGGCATCTTCATCGGCATGCCGGGGTTGCCGAGCGGGCTCACCTTGAGGTCGCTGATGTCCTTTTTGAGCAGTTGCAGGCCATAGAAGGTGAAGAACACGGACACATCCCAGCCCAGCGCCGCCGCGGTGGAACTGAGAATGAACGGGGGGTAGCCCCAATCCAGCGTGCCGCGGGTGGCGATGATGGTCATGGAAGGCGTTTTCTGCTCCTGCCGTTCCCGCAGCTTCTCTTCCAGTTTTTGCGGCAGGATTTCGTCCAGGCGCTGCTTGATCAATTCATCCAGCACGGCGGGTTCGGGCAATGCTCCCATGACAGACCTCCTCAGGTTCCAATGGTTGAAGAATAAGCATTTTCTGAAATACGGGTCATTGCCCGCCTTTTAGCAAATCGGGCCCGGTCCCGCCAATCGAATTACTTGTGTACGGGTCGCTGCCGGCTTATGGCGCCCCCACGATTTGCCTGCGCACGATCGCGATGTCGGAGTCCTCCAACGCGAACGGAAACGAGCGGATGTCGCTGGGGCTGGAATCGCCGAAAGGCCGGTTGCAGGCGGAAATCGCCACATCCCCCTGGCCCGGGCAGCCGGAAGTGCGGAACGGCGTCCCCGATTCGATCAGGGCGTCGACGGCCGATAGCGGCAGGCCAAAATCCACCACCCGTCCTTGATCGTCGAAGACCATGCCGGCAAAGCGCCCCCCGGCGTAGTCGATGATGAAGCGCCCGAGCTGCACGCGGCGCCACTGGCCGGGATCGCAAGCCGGCCAGTTTTCCATCAGAGAACCCTTTTCGGGAAAAAAAGCAAAGAGATGGCTGTGCCCCCCCAGGTCCCGGACGCGCTGGCAGATCTCCAGCATTTCCCGCTCCGTCTCG
>JBAWHH010000431.1:0-4343 GCA_049593715.1 Rhodocyclaceae bacterium | reverse complement strand
CAAGCACGCTCACACAGGCACACCCGCGGACCTCCACCCCTGGTCCCTAGCTATACTGCAATCTTTTTCGCACCCAGCGGGGAGAGGACGAGATGAAACTGGAAACCATCGCCGTGCATGGCGGCTACAGCCCGGAACCGACCACCAAGGCCGTGGCGGTGCCGATCTACCAGACCACCTCCTACGCTTTCGACGACACGCAGCACGGCGCGGACCTGTTCGACCTCAAGGTGGCGGGGAACATCTACACCCGCATCATGAACCCGACCACCGACGTGCTGGAAAAGCGCATGGCGGCGCTGGAAGGCGGCGTTGGTGCACTGGTGGTGGCTTCCGGCATGGCTGCCGTCACCTACTCCATCATGGCGATATCCGAAGCCGGGGACAACGTCGTCACCACCAGCGCCCTATACGGTGGCACCTATAACCTGTTCGCCCATACCCTGCCCCAGTTCGGCGTCGAGGTGCGCTTCGCCGATTATCACGATGTTGCCGGCATGGAGAAGCTGATCGACGAGCGTACCAAGGCGGTGTTCTGCGAATCCATCGGCAACCCGGCCGGCAACGTGCCGGACATCGGCGCCATGGCGGAGATGGCCCATCGCCACGGCGTGCCCCTGATCGTGGACAACACCGTGCCCACACCCTACCTGTGCCGGCCCTTCGAGCACGGCGCGGACATCGTGGTCCATGCCCTGACCAAGTACCTCGGCGGCCACGGCAACAGCATCGGCGGCGCCATCGTCGATTCGGGCAAGTTCCCCTGGGCACAGCACAAGGCGCGCTTCAAGCGGCTCAACGAGCCGGACGTCTCCTATCACGGCGTGGTCTATACGGAAGCTCTCGGCGCCGCGGCGTACATCGGCCGCTGCCGGGTGGTGCCGTTGCGCAACATGGGCGCGGCGATCAGCCCGTTCAACAGCTTCCTCATCCTGCAAGGTATCGAGACCCTGGCGGTGCGCATGGACCGCATCTGCGAAAACTCGCTGGCGGCCGCCCAGTACTTGAAGAATCACCCAAAAGTCAGTTGGGTCCGCTATGCCGGCCTGCCGGACCATCAGGATCACGCCGTGGTGCAGAAGTACATGGGCGGGCGGGCATCGGGGATCCTCTCCTTCGGCGTCAAGGGCAACAGCGGCGATGCGAAAGCGGCCGGGGCGCGCTTCATCGACGCACTCAAGCTCGTGGTGCGACTGGTCAACATCGGCGATGCCAAATCCCTCGCCTGCCACCCGGCGACCACCACCCACCGCCAGTTGTCGCCCCAGGAACTGGCGCGGGCCGGCGTTTCGGAAGACATGGTGCGGCTTTCCATCGGCATCGAACACATCGACGACATCCTCGCCGACCTGGAACAGGCGCTGGCCGCGGCCTGACAATCACCACCTCTTGCTCCTGCGGGGAATCGTCGGATGGCAAAACGAGAGCGTTTCTCCAGTGTCGACACCGCCTGGCTGCGGATGGACCGGCCGACCAATCTGATGCTGATCGTCGGCATCATGGTTTTCGACCGGCCCATCGCCTTCCCACGGCTGCAGCGGGTCGTAACCAACCGGCTGGTCGCCTACCGCCGTTTCCGCCAGCGCGTGGTGCAGGACTTCACCGGAACCTACTGGGAGGACGACGACCTGTTCGACCTGGAGTTCCACCTGCAGCGCACCGCCCTGCCCGCCCCCGCGGGCAAGGCGGAGCTGGAGCATCTCGCCAGCGAACTGGTCGCCACCCCCCTCGACCCCGCCAAGCCTCTGTGGCATCTGCAGTTGGTGGAGAACTACCAGGGTGGCTGCGCCATCGTGACGCGCATTCACCACTGCATCGCCGACGGTATCGCCCTGACCGGGGTCATGCTCGACCTGATGTACGCGACCCCCGAGGGGGACCGCCCGCAGCCGGCCCAGGTGAAGGCCGCGGCGGACGGGGACGCCCATGACCATTTCTGGGACCAGGTATTCCAGCCCCTCAATGAGGCCGTCGCCACCTCGCTCAAGGTTTCCGGCGCTGTCTGGTCTAAGTATTTCGAGTTTGCCTTCAACCCGTCGCGCCTGCTGGACTACGCCCGCACCAGCAGCGCGGTGACGCTGGAACTGGCGCGCATCGCCGCGATGCCCGACGACTCGCGGACGCGCTTCAAAGGCAAACCCGGCGCGGTCAAGCGCATGGCCTGGAGCGCCCCGTTGCCCCTGGATGAGATCAAATCCGCTTGCCATACCCTCGGCTGCTCGGTGAACGATCTGCTCCTGTCGGCGGTCGCTGGTGCGCTGCGCACGTACCTGGCAGACAAAGGCGACCCAGTCGATGGCGTCGAGATTCGGACGTTGGTACCGGTCAATCTGCGTTCGGCCCAGCAGGATCCGGACCCCGACAAGCGGCTCGGCAACCATTTCGGCCTGCTGGCCCTGCTGCTGCCGGTGGGCATCGCCAGTCCCCTGGAGCGCCTGTTCGAAGTGCGCCGGCGGATGGAAGAACTGAAAAACTCGCTGCAGGCGCCGGTGACGCTGGGCATCCTCGGCGTGGTGGGCATGGCGCCCCGTCAAGTTCAGCAGCAGATTCTCGACACCATCGCCACCAAGGCAACGGCCGTCATGACCAACGTGCCCGGGCCGCAACAGGCCCTCTTTCTCGCCGGGGCACAGCTCAAGGAAATCATGTTCTGGGTGCCCCAGTCCGGCGACATCGGCATGGGGGTTTCGATCTTGTCCTACAACGGGCGGGTGCAGTTCGGCCTGCTGGTGGATCGCGGACTGGTGGAGGATCCGGAACAGATCGTGCGCCGGTTCGCCCCGGAACTGGAACACGTCACCCACCTGTCTTTGCAGGAGCACGCCAGGAAGAAACCGGCCCCTGCCTCCCCGCCGGTGCCGGCGCCGGCCGCGAAGCGAAAACCCGCGGCCCCCAAACCCCGCACTCCCGCGAAAGAGAAAGCTCCGGCCGCGGTGACCACTACGCAGCGAGCCGCAAAGCCCCCGCAGGCCGCCCGCGCCAAGTCAGGGGAACCGGCCCCAGCTACCACCTCGCCTCCCGTTTCGAAGAGGGTCCGCTGACGGCACCGCCCAAGGCGCGAGAGGGCCGGCGCTATTCGACGTAGTCCGCCGCAACGCGATCGAACAGATGGCGCACCCGCCCCGTCAGCAGGGGCGCCGCCAGAGACATGACGTGGAAAACGCCGTGCGCCAGCGCCTGGGATTCGTTGAGATGGCGCGGATCGCGCACGTATTCGTAGGAAAGCCAGTACGTCGCAACCACCACCATGTTGGCCGAGAGAGCCTTGATTTCCGGCTCCGTCGCTTTCATCTCGCCCTGCGCCACCAGCCCGCGGCAGATGGCATGGGCGGTGCGGACCTTGTGGTCCAGGATCTGCTTGAAATGAATCTCCAGGGTACGGTTGCGGCTGAGCAGATCGTTCAGATCGCGGTAGAGAAAGCGGAACTTCCAGATCAGTTCGAAAAGCAGGTGGAGGAACAGCCAGATGTCCTCCACGTTGGTCGGCCGCCGCGTCGGCACCGACAGGGTCTGTTCGATCTCCCGCTCAAAATCGGCGAAAAGGGAATCGACGATTTCGTCCTTGTTGTGGAAATGGTAGTAGAGGTTGCCCGGGCTGATGTTCAACTCGTCGGCGATCACCGTGGTAGTGACGTTGGGCTCGCCGAATTGATTGAACAGCCGCAGACTTTCTTCGAGGATGCGCTCGCGGGTGCGCCGTTTGGGTTTGCGCTCCATGGCCTTGGTGCGGAGTCCTCGAAGGAATCGGAGGATCGAGGTTAGCACCGAAATGCCGACGCAAAAACCTCGCGCTCCGGCCAAACTTGGCGGGGCAATCCGGCAGTGCGCTTCCCCGCTTCAGGCCGAGCTGTTCGCGGCGGCGCGCCGTTCCTCGACCCAGCGTTCCAGATCCGCGAGAGACCGCGCCAGGCCTGCGACGACACCCCTGTTCTGAAGAGTTTCAGGCGGAGTGACGTCGGCGTCCGTCAGATGCCGGTCCGGGTCCGCCAAGACGTCTTCGCGGATGCGGATACCGTGCCGAGCCAGCACGGGAGCCAGTTCATGGCGCCGCTGATAGAGGGTACTGCGCGTCTTCTGGTAAGCGTGTTCGGACAGGCGCCGCCGGCTCGCGTAGCTGAAAACATTGGTGAAGAACATCTCGCCGTCGTCGCGGTTGGGCTCGAACAGGACAACGTCCGCATCCTTGTACTGCGTGGCGTAGTTTCCCATCCCCACCTGCATGCGCGAATGGATGATGGCGCGGAAAGTCTGGGAAAGGACAAGCGGCAGCCCGCCTTCCACAAGCCGGTGCCTGCTCGGGTGGCCGCGCCGCGCGGCGAGGTCTGAATCGAACGGCACCAGGG
>JBAWHH010000430.1:0-3951 GCA_049593715.1 Rhodocyclaceae bacterium | reverse complement strand
CATTAAGGTCACGGGCATCAAGGCAGCGAAGGCGCGTGGCTTCGAAGACGTCAAGGCGGAAATTGCCGCCGACCTGAAGCGGCAAGCAGCCGGGAGAAAGTTTGCTGAAGTCGCAGACGAGTTCAGCAATCTGGTCTATGAGCAGTCCGAGAGCCTGAAGCCCGTCGCAGAGAAGTTCAGACTGACAGTTCAGCAGAGTGTTTGGATTGCGAAGGGTGGCGCTGCGCCAGTAGACCTTAGTAATAAGCGCTTGCTCGATGCCCTGTTCTCCGACGACGCCACCAAGCATCGGCGCAATACTGAGGCAATCGAGGTTGCCCCAAATACTTTGGTTGCTGCTCGCGTTCTCGATCACAAGGTTGCACAGATCCAGCCGTTCGTAGAGATCAAAGCATCGATCGAAAAGCAGTTGACTCTGGATGAGGCTGGTTCTCTGGCGCAAAAGGAAGGCGAGGAAAAGCTGGCCCGACTTCAAAAAGGGGAGTCGTTGGAGATTGGCTGGAAGGCCGCCAGAACTTTGACGCGGAACGACATGACTGACATTTCGCCGGACGGGCTAAGGGCGGTTTTCGGTTTACCCGCAGACCGATTGCCTCGCTACGCGGGAGCGAAGAGATCAAGCGGAAGCTTTGTGATCTACAAACTGCTTGCGGTGAAGACACCTCAAATAGCTTCCGAGGACAAGCAGCTAGCGGGCGCGCGCGGCCAACTAGCTCGTCTCCAAGGCGAAGAAGATTTCGCAGCCTTTGTGAGTGCGCTAAGACAACGATACCCGGTCACCATCAACGCTCCAGCGCTGGAGACCAAATAGACAGAAAGGACAAAGGGGCCTGGAAATCCAATTCCCAGGCCCTGCGTTTGACGCTTCTTTCTCCCTAAAGAAACGCTGATCAATTCTCCGCGCATTGCAGTGGGTTGCCCCATCTCTTTACTGCTGCTGGCCGAGCAATGTGCGGCCAAGCCCGGCGCGAGCATCTCGGGCGCCTGCGGAGGCTGGGCCGAAACGCAAGCGCCCCACCGCTTCTGGCCCAACGCGAGTTGAGTTGTGAGGACCGAGTGGCGCCATTGCGGCGATCATCGGCGGCGCCTTCATGCCGGCCCGTGGCAGAGGCTGTGGGGTGCCTGGGCCTACTCTCGGTGTGGCCACCATTCGTAGATGCCGCCATCGGCCATCAGGGACATGAAGAGCTTGCCGTCCTTGAGCCGATAGCCCCGCACGTAGGCAAGATCCCGGGCGACCCGCTGGTCCAGATGCGGCGGCGGGCACATGGCGCGCGTGGTGGCGATGGGGCCGAACTTCAGCGAGCCGCTGTCTTCCCCCGCCGCTGCCGCCTCCCAGGTTCCGTTGCCGCGATTGCAATCGAGTCGCAGGCGAACCCGCCCATCGGCATCGAAGCGCAGGGCGAAGCGCTGCGGGTCCGGAATCTGCGTCGAACCCTGGGCATCGTCCATGGACTGGATCGCGTGCAGCTGCCAGGACGAGCCCGCCAGGGACGTGCTGCGCTGTCCAACAGGCTGGCTGGAACAGCCGGCCACCAATAAAGCCATTGAAGCTGCGAGAAAAGCGGTACGCATCGATGCCTCCCTTCCCGTCAAGAAGTGTATCGCCTGCCGATCACCACGTTGATCTCCGCTTCGGGCATGCGCGCCCTGAGCCAGCGCGCGAGCCGCGCCGCCTCCGCGGCGGGCAGTTTTCGTGACGCGTCGATCGCCACCAAGACGCTGATCCGCCGGTCGCCAGCGTCGGTGTTCGCCTGGGGCGCGCTGGTCACCATGACCCTTTTCGCCGCGGGCAACTGGGCGCGAATCTCGCTTTCAACTTTCGACAGATCCGCCGAGACTGCCTTCAGCTTGGCCAGTCTTCCCTCCAGTTCAGCGATCTTGGCCGCATTCTTCTCCCGCGCCACCATCGTGCTGCGCAGAACATCCTTCTGCAGCTCCCGCTTGAGCGAGGAGATGTCCAGCCGCTCTTCCGACGGGTGCCGGATCTCGAGGCTGGCCTCCGCTGGACCGAGCGCCTTCAGCCGGCCGTTGAGCGCCGCCTGGAGTTCGGGCGTGACCCCTCGACCGATCATGGTCACCGTGATCCGCCGCGCTTTCGGATCGATGTCGCGGGAAAGCAGCGTCACGTCTTCCTCATCGGTAAGCGCCGTATCGAGGAATCTGGCGGCGGCGGAGTTGAAGAATTCTTCTTGCACCAACCGATAGGCGAGATAGACGCTCGGCACCAGGGTGAGGGAGATGGCCACGGCGATCACCGCCCGGCCGCGGCGCCGTGCCTTTTCGTCGGGAAAGCTACGTAACGGCAGGCGCAGGATGCGCACGATCGCCAGCGACGCCAGGGCGATGAAGACCCCATTGATCAGGAACAGGTAAAAAGCGCCGAGGAAAAACCGCGGCTGCAGGGTGGCGATGCCATAGCCCGCGGTGCAAAGCGGCGGCATGAGCGCCGTGGCGATGGCCACGCCCGGGATGAGCGTGGTCTTCTCCTTGCGCGTCAGCCCGATCATCCCGGCCGCACCCCCGAAGAAGGCGATCAGCACGTCCCATATCGTCGGCGAAGTGCGCGCCAGCAGTTCCGAATAGGCCTGCGTCAGGGGCGTGAGCAGGAAATAGGTGGTGGACGCCAGCAGGCTGATGCTGATGAAGATCATCAGATTGCGCGAGGACTGGCGGATCAATTCGTAGTCGTGGATGGCAGCGCCGTAGCCGATGCCAATGATCGGCCCCATCAGCGGCGAGATCAGCATCGCGCCGATGATGACCGCCGTCGAATTGACGTTCAGCCCGACCGAGGCGATGACGATGGCGAACATCAGCACCCACAGGTTGGTGCCGGCCAGCCTCGCGTTGTCGCGGATCGTCGCGTCGATGACCTCGTGACTTGCCTGATCGCTGCGCAGGCTGAACAGCCGCCAGCGGCTGACCGGGCGGGGCGCGGGTCGGTTCGGGGCAGCCGCTTCGGAACTCGGGGTGTCCATTTTTGTTCCCCTGGGTGACGTTGAGGAGGGCAAGGCAGGAAAGTGAGATGCGATAGGCCGGCTGTCTCGACGCAAGAAAAGGAAACTGAGCGGATGCCCGCGCACTATCTCCCGGAGCGACGGCCGCAGTCAAACCCTTCGCCACCCGGCCCTGCCATGGGCAAAGCATCCCCGCTGGAGCCAGGAATCTTCGCGGCTCTTGCTGCGTAAGCTGGTGCCGCCGCCAGCATGGCGAGGCTGGCGGCGAAACCGGGACGGGGCTCGAAGAAGTGCGCGTGGAAATTCCCGGCGAATTGTCGCTTGGACTTTCCAGGGGCCTTTGTCATACTGGGCAGGGATAGCGCTTCTTGTCCTCCGGTCTGGTGGTAAACCTCGGAGAGAACCGCTTCGCAAGAACGCGATTGCCTCGCTGGCACGGCATCGGTTCCGAATACGAAAAGAAGACCGGGGCGGGCGGCCAATGGCGTCCATGCGCAGCCGAACCCCGCCAGATCCAATACAAACGGGTTGTCGACGATCCAATCTTGTTCAGAGGGAGAAAGCATGAAATCCAGTTCACTCTTGGTTGCCGGCGCCGTCCTGCTGGTGCAGATCCCCGCTTACGCGATCGATGCGAAGTACGCCCGGCAATTGGAACGCTCCGGTTGCACGCAGATGACAGAGCTCAAGGGCTGCGACATCACCAAGACGAAAGCCGAGAACGCCAAGGCCGGCTTCGCCACGGACGCGGCGGCCCCGACAGGCGGCGATGCGGGTGCCAACCCCTACGCCGGGCAGTGGGTCGCCAAGTCAGACTCGGGTGCCACCGTTGCCACCATCCGCATCAACAAGAAAGAGCAAGTGTGGGTGAATGGCAAGCGCGTCAAGGCCAAGCGGAGCGATGGCGGGCTGGTGTTCCGTGATGGCAAGGTCTCATTCACCATCCAGGGGGATCGCCGCCTCAAGGGTGAAGATTTCTGGATCGACAGCG
>JBAWHH010000429.1:0-2583 GCA_049593715.1 Rhodocyclaceae bacterium | reverse complement strand
CCACTGGGCGGACCGTGACGACACCCTGGTCCGCATGTTGCCCCTCCTCGGGCGCAAGAATTAGAAAGGTTCCTTCATGATCAACAAGACATTTTGCGTCGCCCTCGTTGCTGGCGTGCTGGCGCTGCCGAGTCAGGCCGCCGAATTCAAGCAACTGGTTCCCGCCAAGAGCCAGGTCACCTTCGTTTTTAAGCAGATGGGCGTACCGGTGACGGGCAGCTTCGGCAAGTTCGCCGCCCAAGTGGCGTTCGATCCCGCCAAGCCGGAAACCGCCAAGGCCCAGATGGACATTGATCTGTCCAGTATCGATGCCGGCGGCGACGAGGCCAATGAAGAGGTCAAGTCGAAGAACTGGTTCCACGTGCAGCAATTCCCCAAGGCCAGCTTCGTGTCTTCGGGGGTGAAGGCCCTGGGCGGGAACAAGTTTGAACTTGCCGGCAAGCTGTCGATCAAGGGCAAAACCCGGGACATCGTCGCCCCCTTCACTTTCACCCCGCAAGGCCCGAACGGCACGTTCGAAGGCGCCCTGGCCATCAAACGGCTCGACTACGGTATCGGCACCGGCACCTGGGGCGACGTGGACACGGTGGCCGACGAAGTGCAGATCAAATTCAGATTGCTGATCGCCGCCGCCACAGCAAAGTGAAGCCCGGCACCGCCAGAAAACCTACCGACCCACCCCAGGAGACCAAGATGAAAAAGACCGCAATTGCCCTCGTTTCCGCCACCCTCGCCACTTCGGCGCTGGCCGCGCCGGAGTCCTACACCGTTGATCCGCGCCACACCTGGCCGGTGTTCGAAATCAGCCACTTCGGCTTCTCCACCCAGCGCGGGCGCTTCAACAAGACTTCCGGCAAGATCGCTATCGACCGCGCCGCCAAATCGGGGACGGTGGACCTCGCCATCGACACCACCTCCATCGACATGGGGCTGGACAAGTGGGACGAGCACCTGAAGTCCGATGAGTTCTTCAATGTCGCCAAGTTTCCGACCATGACGTTCAAGTCCACCAAGCTGGTGTTCGAAGGCGACAAGGTGGTCGGCGCGGAAGGCGATTTCACCCTGCTCGGCGTGACCAAGCCGGTAAAGCTCGCCGTCAGCGGCTTCCGCTGCGGCCCCAATCCCGTCGCCAAAAAAGATGCCTGCGGCGCCGACATCAGCACCACCATCAAGCGCTCCCAGTTCGGCATGACCAAGTTCGCGCCCAACATCGGCGACGACGTGAAGATCGTGGTGCCGGTGGAAGCCTTCAAGGACTGAGCACCCGCAATTCGGAAAAACGGGGCGCCTTGCGCCCCGTTTTCGTTTCCGCTCCGCCGCACTCCCTCCGTTACACTGCCCGCTGACCGATCAGGCGCCAGCGCTCTTCCGCCGCCGGCCTCGCGCCCCAATCCACCAGCGCCCATCCGATGTCCCTCGCCGTTCTCAAAAGCCGCGCGCTCGCCGGCATGCACGCCCCCGAAGTGGTGGTGGAAGTGCACCTTGCCAACGGCCTTCCGAGCGTCACCGTCGTCGGCTTGGCGGATGTGGAGGTGAAGGAGAGCCGCGACCGCGTGCGCGCAGCCATTCAGAACGCACGCTTCGATTTCCCCAGCAGAAGGATCACCATCAACCTGGCACCGGCCGATTTGCCCAAGGAAGGCAGCCGCTTCGATCTACCCATCGCCCTGGGTATTCTCGCCGCCTCGGAACAGATTCCCGCCAAGGCCCTGGAAGGCTGCGAATTCGCCGGCGAACTGGCGCTGACCGGCGAGCTGCGGCCGATCCGCGGCGCCCTGGCCATGAGTGCCCAAGTGGCGCGTGCCGGCCATACCCTGGTCGTGCCGGCCGCCAACGCAGCGGAAGCTGCCCTGGTACATGGCGCAAACGTCCTCGCGGCGGGCTCGCTGCTGGAGCTTTGCGCCCATCTCACCGGCGCCCAGCCCCTTTCTCCTTACTCCCCCGGCGCGGCGGACCTTGCGCCGCCCGCCTATCCCGACATGGCGGATGTGAAAGGCCAACTCGCCCCCAAGCGGGCGCTGACGGTGGCAGCCGCGGGCGCCCATTCGTTGCTGATGATCGGCCCGCCGGGCACGGGCAAATCCATGCTGGCGGAACGCCTGCCCGGCATCTGCCCGCCGATGAGCCAGGACGAAGCGCTGGAGGCGGCGGCCATCCAGTCCCTGGTCGGGCCGGTGGATCCGGCCCGCTTGGGGCAACGCGCATTTCGACATCCCCACCACAGCGCGTCCGCCGTGGCCCTGGTGGGAGGTGGCGGACTCCCGAAACCCGGCGAAATCTCCCTGTCACACAAGGGAATTCTTTTCCTTGACGAACTCCCCGAGTTCGACCGAAAAGTGCTGGAAGCGCTGCGCGAACCGCTGGAGACGGGCAGGATCACCATCTCCCGGGCCGCGGCAAAGGCGGAATTTCCCGCCGAGTTTCAACTGGTTGCGGCGATGAACCCGTGTCCATGCGGATACCATGGCCATCCTAGCGGGCGCTGCCGCTGTTCGCCAGACCAGATCGTGCGCTATCTCGGACGCATCTCCGGCCCCTTGCTCGACCGCATCGACATCTTGATCGAAGTGCCTTCCGTTCCCC
>JBAWHH010000428.1:0-1910 GCA_049593715.1 Rhodocyclaceae bacterium | reverse complement strand
TGCCGGCACAGCGCGATTGCATCTCCGGTTACAACGTCGGCGAAGCCCAGCGGGCATCGTTCCATTATTTCGATAATATCGTCACCGTGCGCGGCTACGGCCGCAACGCAGCCGCATGCGAACTGATGCTGGTATTCACGCCCAGCCGCCCGTCGCCTGCATTCGCCGCCGGCCCCCGCTGGCAAAAGATCTGGGAAGGTCGCAGACCCGGCGACCGCAACGAACTCTTCCGCCTTTATCGCAGGAGCCCTAAATGACGCTGACCCGCACCAATGCCTGGCAGTCACTGACAAAACACCGCGATGCCCTCCTGCAACGTTCCATGCGGGAGCTTTTCGCCGCCGACCCGCAACGTTTCGGCAAGCTGTCTTTCCGCCTCGGCGACTTCGTCGTCGATCACTCCAAACAGCACGTGGTGCCGGAAACCCTGGCCCTGCTGATCGATCTGGCGCGGGAGCGCAATCTCGCCGAGAGCATCGCCCGCATGGCGGCGGGAGAATTGATCAACCACACGGAACGACGCGCCGCATTGCACATCGCGCTACGCTCAGACCGGGATTTCAAGGTCGCGGGCGCCGATGTCTCCGCCGCGGTGCGCGCCACGCGCAAGCGGGTCATCGACCTGGCGGAAGCAGTGCGGCAGGGCGAAGTGAAGGGCGCCACCGGCAAGCGCATCCGCCGCGTCATCAACATCGGCATCGGCGGCTCCGATCTCGGCCCGCGCATGGCGACCCGCGCCCTGGCCCGCTACACGGGCGATGACCTGCGCGTGGACTATGTCGCCAACGTCGATCCGGAAGAATTGGCCCTGGCACTCCACAAAGCCGACGCCGAGGAGACGCTGTTCGTCGTGTCGTCCAAGACCTTCTCCACCCTGGAAACCCTGGCCAACGCCCGGGCTGCCCGCGCCTGGCTGATCGCCGCGCTCGGGTCCGCGGAGGCAGCAGGAAAACACTTCGTCGCCGTAAGCAACAACGTCGCGGCCACCCAGGAGTTCGGCATCGACCCGGCGCGCTGTTTCGAAATGGCGGACTGGGTGGGGGGCCGCTACTCCATGTGGTCCGCCATCGGGCTACCCCTGGCCTGCGCCGTGGGGGGTGAACGCTTTTCCGAACTGCTGGACGGCGCCCGCGAAATGGACGAGCACTTCCTCGCCGCGCCCTTCGAGCAGAACCTGCCGGTACTGGCGGCGCTGATCGGCGTCTGGAACATCAACTTCCTCGATGCCGAAAGCCTGGCGGTGCTGCCCTACTCCCATGCCCTGGGCGATCTGACCTCCTACTTGCAACAACTGGACATGGAGAGCAATGGCAAGCACGTCACCGCAGACGGCACACCGGTGGATTACGCCACCGCGCCGATTCTGTGGGGCGCCCCCGGCACGGTGGGGCAACACGCCTACCACCAGTTGCTTTACCAGGGCACGCGCCGCGTCGCCATCGACTTCATCGTCCCGGCGGGGGACAACCGGCCGGAACAGGAGGCGCTGGTGGCCAACGCCCTGGCGCAGAGCGCCGCCCTGATGCTGGGCAAAACGGCGGGAGAAGCCGAAGCAGACCTGCTCGCCCGCGGCACGCCGGCCGCCGAGGCCGCCCGCCTCGCACCCCACGTCGCCTGCGCCGGCAACCAGCCCAGCTCGACGACCGTGTTCCCCGACCTGACGCCGCGCCAACTCGGCCGCCTGATCTCGCTCTACGAGCAAAAAGTGTTCGTGCAAGGCTGCATCTGGGGCGTCAACAGTTTCGATCAGTACGGCGTGGAACTGGGCAAGCAGATGGCCCGCGCCATGTCGTCGGGGGCAGGGACCGGCGCCCAACTGGACGGTTCGACCACCGGACTGATGGGCCTGGTAGACCAGTTCCGCAGCGGGCGGGCGTGATCGCCGCGGGGCAACAACCTTCGGGCGGGCC
>JBAWHH010000427.1:0-3023 GCA_049593715.1 Rhodocyclaceae bacterium | reverse complement strand
GCGGGAGGTCGCCGGCGTAAAGCGGCAAAGCGTGCGTTCATCGCTGGCTACACGTTTCCCAAAGGCCTGGACAGCCGATTGCTGAAGCACCACCCGCAATTGACTGTGGCCGAGGTGGGCCGGGTGTTCGAGGGCCTGCGCCAGTTTTTCGCCGAGGCGCTGGAAGCCAAGGGCAAGTTCGTCGCCATGCCGTCCCAGGTGGTCGACGACTTGTGGCACGAATTCATCCTCTACACGCGCAACTACGACCTGTTCTGCCGCCGCGGACTGGGACGTTTCCTGCACCACACGCCCGCCGTAGTGGCGGGCAACGCCATGCGCGGAAGCGTACAGCGGACCTGGCGGCTGGCCTGCCGCGAAGAAGATATCGATCCGCGGCTGCCCCGTCGGCTGCCCCTGCTGTTCGCCCTGGACGGTGACCTCGACATCCCGGGCGGATTCCGCTACGTCCCGGATTGCTCGCGGTTGCCGCCGGACCAGCGCAGTGCGGACACCTACTGCGGTGCCACCCTCGGGGATTCGGGCGGCGACGGCGCGGGCGACGGCAACGACGGGGACGGTGGGGGCGATAGCGGCGGATCTTGTGGCGGAGGATGTGGCGGTGGCGATTGATTCAGGTAGCAGGCAACAGTCTTTGAACGACAAGTCCACGCTCTCAGAACTGGTTATGGTGCGCGACTGGCTGCGCTACGCCGTCACCCGCTTCAAGGTCGCCAACCTGTCCTTCGGCCACGGCACGCGGGATGCCTACGACGAGGCGGCCTACCTGATCCTGCACGCCCTGCACCTGCCCCTGGACCGCCTGGAGCCGTTCCTCGACGCGCGTCTGCTGGAAAGCGAACGCCGCGTGGTGCTGGACCTGATCCGTCGCCGCGTGGACGAGCGCATCCCCTCCGCCTACCTCACCCACGAAGCCTGGCTCGGCGATTTCCGCTTCTATGTTGACGAGCGGGTCATCATCCCCCGCTCCTATTTCGCCGAACTGCTGGAAGACGGTCTGGCGCCCTGGGTGCCCGATCCGGACAAGGTGAAGACCGCCCTGGACATGTGCACCGGTTCGGGTTGCCTGGCCATCCTCATGGCCCACGTCTATCCCGGCGCGCAGATCGACGCGGCGGACATCTCCCTCGACGCGCTGGCGGTGGCGCGGCGCAATGTCGCCGAATACGGTCTGGAGGAGCGCATCCAGGTGGAGCACTCGGATCTGTTCGAAGCGCTGGAAGGGCGGCGCTACGACCTCATCGTGTGCAATCCGCCCTACGTCACCAAAGAGTCCATGCGCAAGCTGCCGGCGGAATACCGACACGAGCCTAAGCTCGCCCTGGCCGCCGGCGAGGACGGCCTGGACGTCGTGCGGCGCATCCTCGCCGACGCGCGACGCTACCTGTCCCCGAAGGGCATTCTGGCGGTGGAAATCGGCCATAACCGCGATCTGGTGGAGGCAGCGTTCGCCGACACCGCGTTCACCTGGCTCGATGCCGGACATGACGCCGGCACGGTTTTCGTGCTGCAGCGGCGCCAGTTGGCGTAACGGGGAAACCCTGCCCGGCGCCTCGGCGGGCCGCCGGAGAAAATTCACGAACTACCCTAACTTACTGGGATATATGGTTAATTTTATGTCTATTGCACCATACCCCCCGGTCAGTGTAAGGTCTGGGGCCTGAAGGTTCGCTGCCCAGCACCGACCCGAACAAGAGGAAAACCCAACACGATGGCAACCGATCGGCCGATCCTTCTGGTAGAAGACAACCCGGACGACGAGGCGCTCACGCTGCGCGCCTTCAACAAGAACCGCATCGCCAACCAAGTGGTGGTGGCTCGCGACGGCGTCGAAGCCCTGGATTTTCTTTTCGGCACCGGCGCCCACGCCGGTCGGGATACCAGCGTGATGCCGGCTGTGGTGTTGCTGGATTTGAAGCTGCCACGCATCGACGGTCTGGAAGTGCTGCGCCGCATTCGCGCGGAAGAAAGTACGCGCCTGCTGCCGGTGGTGATCCTCACCACGTCCAAAGAGCAGCAGGACATCCTGGAAGCCTACAGCCTGGGCGCCAACAGCTACATCCGCAAACCCGTGGACTTCGAGCGCTTCATCTACGCTGTTGGGCAGATGGGCCTGTACTGGCTGGCCCTCAACGAGCCCCTGGATTCGCCCCACATCTGAGGCGCGCGGGCCGCGCCCCAGCCCGCCGCCAAAGCGGTAGCCGGCGAGGGGCGGCCGCCCCAAACGGGCCCGTTCTTGTTCATTTCTCCCCTGTTTTCCTCCATAACCATGATTCGCACCCGTTTCGCTCCCAGCCCCACCGGCTACCTCCACATCGGCGGCGCCCGTACCGCACTATTTTCCTGGGCCTACGCCCGCAAGCACGGCGGCCAGTTCGTGCTGCGCATCGAGGACACCGACGTGGAGCGCTCGACCCAGGCCGCCATCGACGCCATTGTGGACGGCATGCGCTGGCTAAACCTGGCGTGGGACGACGGCCCGCACTACCAGATGCACCGCCTGGCGCGCTACAAGGAGGTCGCCGATCAACTGATCGCAAAGGGGCACGCCTACTGGTGCTACGCCAGCAAGGAAGAACTGGACGAAATGCGGGAAGCCCAGCGTGCGCGCAACGAAAAACCCCGCTACGACGGCCGCTGGCGGCCGGAAAACGCCCATGGCAAGACGAAGCCGGGCACCAAGCCGGTGCTGCGTTTCCGTAATCCCGACGAAGGCATCGTGGCCTGGAAAGACCTGGTCAAGGGCCACATTGCCATTGACAACCGCGAACTGGACGATCTGGTGATCCTGCGCGCCGACGGCGTGCCGACCTACAACTTCGGCGTGGTGGTGGACGACCTGGACATGGGCATCACCCACGTCATCCGCGGCGATGACCACGTCAACAACACCCCGCGCCAGATCAACATCCTGCGCGCCCTGGGTGCGCCCCTGCCCCAGTACGCCCACCTGTCCATGATCCTGGGAGACGACGGCCAGAAGCTTTCCAAGCGCCACGGCGCGGTGAGCGTCATGCAGTACG
>JBAWHH010000426.1:0-2736 GCA_049593715.1 Rhodocyclaceae bacterium | reverse complement strand
GATCACACCCGCGTGCAGATGTTGCTCGACGAAGGCTTGATCTCCGAGGCCGAGGCTGTCACCCATCCTGGCCGGAACCGCATTTTCAGTTGTTTGGGTGGGTCGCATTTGCCCCACATCGACAATTCACCCCCTACAGCGCTGAAGATGGGGGATGTGATTGTCCTCGCCACCGATGGTGCCTGGGGGCCGCTCCGCCCCTATGACCTGCTCGGCCCGCTGAAGCGCCTAAGCGTGATGCAGGCGGTGCCCCATTGGCTGGACGCCGCGGAGCGCCTCGCGGGCGAAAGCTGTGACAATCTCTCCATGGTGGCGCTGTGCTGGGAAGACCAGGATGGCGACGACCTAAGCGCGCCACTCTCCAACCTGTCGGTATCGCTGACTGGCTTCACGACGCAAATGGAAGGATTCGGCAAGGGACGGGATGGCAGTGGCGGCGGTGGGGACTTGACGGACGAGGAAATCGAGCGCGCTATCGCCGAAATCCAGACAGCGATCCGCAAGTATTCGAAATGACGGAATTTGGGAGGAAACGAGCTTGAGACCCAGCGGCAGGGCGGCGGACGAACTGCGTCGGCTTCACATCGTGCGTCACTACACCAAGCATGCGGAAGGTTCGGTACTGATCGAGTTCGGCGATACCAAAGTGCTTTGCACGGCTTCCGTCGAGGAACAGGTGCCGAGCTTCCTGCGTGGCAGGGGCCAGGGGTGGATCACGGCGGAGTACGGCATGCTGCCCCGCTCTACCCATACCCGCACTCAGCGCGAAGCCGCAAAAGGTAAACAGACGGGGCGCACCCAGGAGATTCAGCGCCTCATCGGCCGCAGCCTACGTTCGATTGCCGATCTCAAGGGGCTGGGCGAGCGTCAGATCACGGTGGATTGTGACGTGATCCAGGCTGACGGCGGCACTCGTTGCGCGGCCATCACCGGGGCTTGTGTGGCGGTTCACGATGCGGTCTCGGGACTGCTGCGGGCGGGTAAGCTGAGCGCTTCGCCGTTGCGCGATTTGGTGGCGGCGGTGAGCGTAGGGATCTGCGGCGGCGTAGCCGTCCTGGATCTTGATTACGCCGAGGATTCCTCCTGCGAAACCGACATGAACGTAGTGATGACCGGCGCCGGCGGTTTTGTGGAAGTGCAGGGCACGGCCGAAGGTGCGCCCTTCTCCCGTGCTGAGCTGGATGGACTCCTGGAACTCGCGCGTGCCGGTATTGCCCGGGTCGTTCAGGCACAATCCGCCGCCCTGGCTGTGGACTCCTAGCCTTCTGGCCGCATAATCCGCGTTTGAGCCACACTCTAGGGGCGGATGTCCCATCGTGATCGACCGGAAACTGCCATGACCATCGACAAACTCGTGCTCGCCTCCGGCAACGCTGGCAAATTGCGGGAACTCTCTGCGCTGCTGGGGCCCCTCAACATCGAAGTGTTGCCCCAGTCGGCGTTCAACGTTGCGGAGACCGAGGAGCCTCACGTCACCTTCATCGAAAACGCCTTGGCGAAAGCCCGTCACGCTTGCTCTGCCACCGGCCTTCCCGCGCTGGCCGATGATTCCGGACTCTGCGTAACCGCCTTGGGGGGGCTGCCGGGGGTGCGTTCAGCGCGGTTGGCGGGGGAGCCCGGCAACGACGAAGCCAACAACGCCAAGTTGCTGGAAATGATGGGAGAAGTGGGCGATCGGCGTGCCCACTATTACTGCGTGCTGGTTCTCGTGCGCCATCCCGACGATCCCCAGCCCATCATTGCCGATGGCGAGTGGCACGGGGAAATCCTCACCGCGCCGCGGGGGGGCAATGGCTTCGGCTACGATCCCCTGTTCTTCCTGCCGGAGATGGAGCAGACGGCCGCTGAGCTGCCTCCCGAGGTCAAGAACGTCCTTTCCCATCGCGCTGCCGCTTTCCGGCATATGGCGGGTCGGCTCAAGGTACAGCCAGACTGATTCGCTCGTGGCATCGGCGGGACGGGTTTTTCAGCTTCATCCAGCGCAGCGGAAGGCGGCGTCGACTGGTGGCGTGGCGGTGCCGCCGCCTCTCGCCGTGTACGTCCATTTCCCCTGGTGCGTGCGCAAGTGCCCGTACTGCGACTTCAATTCCCATGAAGTCCGCGGCGACTGGCCGGAAGCGGACTATCTCCAGGCGCTCATCGCCGACCTGGAAATGACGCTGCCCCAGATGTGGGGGCGCAGGGTGTCCAGCATTTTCATCGGTGGCGGCACGCCCAGCCTGATGCAGCCGGCGACGGTGGAAGGGCTGCTTGCCGCCATCCGCGCCAGGGTCTCATTGCTTCCGGATGCCGAGATCACGTTGGAGGCCAATCCCGGAACCGTGGAATCCGCCCGATTTGCCGGTTACCGGGCGGCCGGCATCAACCGCATCTCCATCGGCATCCAGAGTTTCGACGGCCGTCATCTGGCCGCCCTCGGGCGCATCCACGACGAAGCCGAGGCACACGCCGCGGTGGAAGCGGCGCTGGCCCGCTTCGACAACGTCAATCTCGACCTGATGTATGGCTTGCCGGGACAGGAGTTGCCCGAGGCGCGGCGGGACATGGAAATCGCCACCCGCTACGCGCCGGCCCAGATCTCGGCGTACCAACTCACGCTGGAGCCCAACACCCTTTTCCACCGCGCGCCGCCGCCGTTGCCGGACCCGGATCTGGCGGCAGACATGCAGGACATGGTGGAAGAACTCCTCGCCGATCACGCCTACCGGCACTACGAGACCTCGGCGTTTGCCCGGC
>JBAWHH010000425.1:0-2464 GCA_049593715.1 Rhodocyclaceae bacterium | reverse complement strand
CGGCCGCATCGGTGCGCTCGGCCTGCAGCGCGCGCTGGTAGTCGGCCGTCACCTGGCGGATGCGCTTCTCTGCGGTGGCGATGGTGGCCCGCGCCGCGCTGATCGTCGCCAGTTGCGTCTTCAGATCCTGTTCGTGCTCGATGCGCTCGCGCACCTTGTCGGTGACCATGATGCGCCCGGCAAAGCCATCGCGGCCCAGCTTCTCGAACGCCGCCTCCTGGCTGCGAAAGTGCGGCAGCACCTGCTCCTGCTTGGCCTTCACCTGCTCGGCGGCGGCCAGCTCGAAGCGCGCCTTCTCCAGGGTGCTGCGCTCCTGGGCGAGTTGGTTCTCGTAGGCGCTACGGTTGGCGCTGTACTGGGCAAGTGCCTGGGCGAACAGGGCCGGCGGGTCGTCGGCCTCCCGGGCCATCGGCTGGCCGCCAAGCTGGGCGTCGATGCGCCGCAGCGCCAGGCGTTTCGTGTGGTAGTCGCTCAGCACTGCCGCACGGTCGGCTTCGGAGAGCACGGCGTTCATGCGCACCAGCACCTGGCCCTGGACCACCGCCTGGCCTTCGCGCACCAGGATCTCCTGCACGATGCCGGCTTCGGCCGGCTGCACGATCTTCAGGTAGCTCGCCGGCACCAGCTTGCCTTCGGCTACGGCGACGATGTCCAGCGTGCCGAAGGTGGCCCAGGCTGCCACACAAGCGAACAGCGCCAGCAGCAGCCAGAGGGTGGCGCCGGCGGCCGGATGGGGCGGCGTGCGCTCGATGGCGATCAGGCCGGGGAGAAATTCGCAGCTGCGGGCGCTCATGGCGCCTCCTGGGCCAAAGATTCCTGGGTCACCACCGTCGGGCGCGGGGCGATCTTGACGATGCCGTCCACATGCAGGCCTTTGGGCAGTTGATGGGCGATGAACAGCAGCGTCACCGCCCCTTTGAGTCCGTTGATCGTGCGGGCAAACTGCTCCGCCGTGGCGCCGTCCAGCGCGCTGGTGGCCTCGTCGAAGATCAGCACCCGCGGACGTTTCAGCAGCGCCCGGGCGATGGCAATCCGCTGGCGCTGTCCGCCCGACAGGCCCACGCCGCGTTCGCCCACCTCGGTCTGGTAGCCCTGGGGCAGGCTCTCGATGAAATCGTGGATCTCGGCCATGCGGCAGGCGGTGACCACGTCCTCGAAGCTGGCGTGGGGGTGGGCGGCGATCAGGTTGTCGTAGAGGGTGCCGGAGAACAGGATCGTTTCCTGGGGGACGACGCCGAAATGGCCGCGCAGCTCGTTGGCCGAGAGGTGGCGCAGGTCGGCGCCGTCGATGAGGATGCGCCCCTCCTGGGCGAGGTGGAAACCCTGCAGCAGCTTGGCGAGCGTGCTCTTGCCGCAGCCGGACGGGCCCATGATGGCGATCGCCTTGCCGGCGGGCACGTTCAAGTGCATTTGGCGGTAGAGCCAGGGCTGGTCCTCGCCATAGCGAAAGCCCAGATCCTGCAGTTCGATGCGGGCGCCACCCTGGCCCGGCGGCTGGGCCCGCGCCGGCACCAGACTGTACGGCTCCTGGGGCATGTCGAAGATGTCGCCCAGGCGCAGCACGGCGATGCGCGCCTGCTGCAGTTCCTGGTAGAGACCGACGAGCTTCAGCACCGGCTGCGAAAGTCGGCCGGAGAACATCTGGAACGCGACCAGCATGCCCACCGTGAAGCCGTCCGCGCTTTTGTCAGGACTCATGACCAGCAGCGCCCCCACCACCAGGATGGCCAGCGTCTGGATCTGCTCCAGGGTATTGGCGGCGGTGTTGTAGCCGTTGGCCAGTTGCCGCGTCTGAAAGCCGGCGGCGAGGTAGTCGGCGAGCAGTTCGCCGTAGCGCGCCTCCAGTTGCGGTTCCATCTGCAGGCTTTTGACCGTCTCGATGCCGGCAGTGTATTCGGTGACGAAGCTCTGGTTGCGCGCCCCCACCAGGAACTGGTGATTAAGCCGCGCGCGAAACAGCGGCGTGACCGCCAGGCTCAGGCCGGTGAGCAGGACCACCAGCGCAACGGCGATGAGGCTGAGCTGCCAACTGTAGTAGAACATCACCGCCAGCAGCACGGCCATGAAGGGCAGATCGAGCAGCAGGGTGACGGCGGCGCCGGAGAGGAATTCGCGAATGGTTTCGACCCCGCGCAACCGGGCCACCAATACGCCGGTGGGGCGGTGCTGGAAATAGGGCAGCGGCAGGCGCAACAGGTGGCTGAGCACCTGGCTGCCGAGCACGGCGTCGATGCGGTTGCCGGTGTGGAGGATGAGGTACTGGCGCAGCCAGCCGAAGGCGGCGGAAAAGAGCACGGCGATGCCCAGGCCCACGCCCACCACGGCGAGGGTGCTCAGGGTGTGGTGCACGACCACTTTGTCGATCACTACCTGGGTAAGGAGTGGCGTGGCCAGCCCCAGCACCTGGAGTACGGCGGAGACACCCAGCACGTCGCGCCAGATGCGCTTGTGCTTCACGAATTCG
>JBAWHH010000424.1:0-7070 GCA_049593715.1 Rhodocyclaceae bacterium | reverse complement strand
CGATTTCCTTGTGCTTGTATTTCCGCCATTCCTCAGCTTCATTCTGGGCGGCACGAGAGGTTCCTTGATTTCCACCAGCGTTGTTGTGCGCCCGCTCTTCGGCCTGCTTGTCAGCGTCCGCCTTCTTTTTCGCAACCCAGCGATCCTTGGTCGTTTCGGCGGCGGCGTGATTCACTGCAAAAGCAGAAAAGAGCAAGCCTGAGATTACAGCGACGGCGAACTTCTTCATTGGATCGATTCTCCATTTCTGTTTGAGGGACGCTTTCGGGCCTTGAATCCGGCCCTTCTTGCAGGAGGAAAGGCTACCTGGCCTGGCAACGTCCGCGAAGCAAACCACTTCACGGAGAGTGGTTTTTGGAGAAGACCCGCAGCGATTGGAGTCGCAGGCACCAGGAACGAGGCGCAATGGACGCACCCGCGGAAGACGAGTTCAAGCGACTCTCAGCCTTTGGCGGCGCACCGAACCGGATGCGCCACCCGGAACAGGCCCTATGCGCTTGCCTGGGCCAGCCAGCGTTTCTGCCGCCATGCCGGCGCGGCAGTGGGAAACAAGGGCGTCCCTGGCCGCAATAGCGCCATGTACAGCGCGGCGGCGATGCGCTGAGGCTGGCAGCCGTCCCGCAGAACGCGCTGGCAATAGTCTAAGTTGGGCGGCTGCCCCATGAAGTACCGCTCACCGGCCACAAAACGATGCTGGTTCCCGTGCCACCACCCGCGAACCTTGGCGGGATCTGGCCAGGGCAGGCCATCGTCGGGATCCATGGAAACGTTTTCATCCTCGGGATTGTCGATGGGACCGAATTCGACGTCTTCCGGTGGACTGCGTTCCAGGTCGAGAAGGACCAGATCCGCCCCGGTGACCAGAGTGAACGCCTGCCCGGCGAGCCGTGAAAGACTTGGCTCTTCCATCTGCTCCATCAGCCAGGGGACGAAATGAGGGTCGCCGATCATTCCGGCGCCCTGGACCAGGATCCGCGGGTCCTTCGGCTTCTCCTGCGCGATGCCACGCAGTACGTCGCGCCCGGCGCCGACTTCAAGCACGCGCAGAAGGACCGCCAAACCCGTTTGCCGGAAAGCCGATGGCCCGTTACAAACTTCCCGCAATGAATGAAGCCCGGTAGCGCGGTCACCCAACACAACCGCAGACCAGGCGCCCCACGAACGGCACGCGCCATCGGCTTCCGCGGTAGCCTTGAGTACGGCGTTCAGTGAGGCCCGCCGGCCAAAACGGCCGATGGCCTCCAGTGCCGGGGCACGGATCGAGAGATCACTATTGATAGCGCCGTCCAGGTACGCACCTGGATCGACGCGATGCATTACGCACGCTGTGATCCCCAGGCTATTCACCGACAAGCTCCCAGCGTCGAGCAGCGACTTCACCGTGCCCTTGAGATGTGCGCCCGAAACCCACGCAAGCGCCGAACCGAGTTCCGCCCAAGCCGATGGGGAAGCCTCCGCAACCCTGAGCAGCCGATCAAGGAGCGCCTGATCCTTTGCTTCGATCGCCAATATGGCAGCGACGAAGACGCCACCGGGCTCCTCCTGATCGAGAAGCTTCGCACATTCTCGCCACCCCACTTTGCCCGCCACGCGAAGCCCGTCGACATTCGCCTCGATGCGTTCGTCGCAGCGCCCGAGTTGGAACAGCGACCAATTGGGCGCGGTCACGCCGATCCTGCGGTTAAGCCAGAGTTGAGCCGAGAGTTCGGCGTGTTGATTGACGATGAAATCGATGGTCGCGGGCATGCTTCGACTACGTTCCAACGCTAACGGCAGCGGCGCGTCCGACGTGGTGCTCAAGGGTTGCGGGAAGATCGGAACCTCGCACGAGGGAGACCATGATGTCGTTGGGCGAGTCTTGGCCTGGCCGACTCAGCCCGGACGCACATTGAGTTCGAACTGCCGCTGGACCCAGCGAGCAATATCGATGGCGCTCAACGGAGTCTTGAAGGCCGAAACTTCCGCAAAAACGTTGCGGAAGATCCAATATACGACCGAAAACGACTCCGCGACCGGAGCCGTCGGAGCCTTCGGCACCAGGGCGAGGGTACCGAGATCCTTGGGACCCCGCTCGTCCGACAGCGCAACGGTGGTTACCGCGTTGGCGCGCTCCAGCAGGCGCACAGCAACGTGGGTCCGCTCGCTCGGGGCGAACACGGACACCTCGATCGTAACCTTCGATTCGCCGCGCTTGAAAGTCATGGTCAGCAAGGATTCGGCGTCCGACAGGCGGTCAAGTTCGCGTTCGAAGGCCCACTCGCGGAGGACATCGGGTACCGGAAACCGCTCCCAGTCCATGGCAACATGCCCGGTCTTCTTTTCCGCCGCGAGGGCCGCATCGAAACCGACGCGCCGTTTCAGATCCAGGACCCTTGGCGATTCGAGGGGATTGGAGAAAGCTGGAGGGGGAAACGAACTGTTGGTCATGAGTACTCCAAGCGCCGGCATAGCGGCAAGGACGGCACGTCGCTTCACACCACACCCGTCACGCCGCCATGGGGATTCGGCAAAGATTCGAGGTACCGCCAGTAATCCTCATCCTTCAGCTTGTCCCCATCCCTGTATTGCCCAAGGGAACGGCGCGCATCGATGGCCGACCTCATATAGTCACTCAGGGTTTCGTTGCTCGCATGGGGGCCGGCACAGGCGTCCAGGATATGCTGACCCAGGCGCGCAAAGGCGTGGTTGCCGAAAGCCGTACGTTCGGGCGAGTCCCGCGCCACCATCGCCGTGGATCCATTCGACTTGTAGAACGGGTTGTTGCACAGCCCCACCCCGACGAGGCTGGTCGGGTTGATGAAGCCGTAGGGGTCCAGGTAGATCCAGTCCAGCCGGATGCCCATGGCGGCGCACAGCGACTGGATGGCGGCGGCTTGGTCGTAGCAGTTGACGACTTTGCCCTGGGTGCCGTCCTTGCGCATGTACTTCATCAACGCAAAGCGCGATGTCCCCAGGTTGCTGGAGCCGAAATGCGGCGCCCCCGATTCCGTGTCGTAGGTCACCCCATGCCTCGTGTGGCAGAAGCGGGTGATGGTACGGGCCAGGTCCGCCGCGTTCTTCATGTTGGCGACGCCGGCTTTCTTGAACAGGAAGCGCAGGGCCTCAGCCCAGACGCCATCGGCAAAAGGAATGACCGGATCGGCGTAGACGACAAACATCTCCAGTCGCGTCTTGTTCTTCAGGTTGCAGATCGATTTCGAGGTGGACAGTACCCACTGCACCTCGCCTTCGAAGTGTCTTACCGCCGTAGGCAATCCGGTGGTGAGGGTCAATTCCACCTCGTGCACGCCTGCTGAGGGAGGACATGACGCTTCGAAGCGGAGCGATCGGAGGTAGCCGACGAGCTTGCCCTCACCCGGCTGCTGTTCGCTCTTCGTGACGTTGATCTTCACCTTCAGCTTGGCGTTCTTGACCGACGCCAGCGTGAACAGCGCCGGCTTCTTGGAGCCAGTGTTGAAGTGCTGCTTGGTCGCATCATCTTCTTCATGCACTGCCCCCCCGGGGGTCCAGTGCGGCCCGGCAACCTTGGCCTTGTCGCGCTTGATCGGCAGCCCGTTGAGCCAACTTACTTCCTGGACTTCGCCTTCCAGCACCGCCATCTGGGCGTCCGCACCACCGCCCGCCATCGGCACGACGGGGGGTTGGAGAACCCCGCCCAGATCCACCGTGTTCTCGTGATTCTGGAACTTCTTGTCGGAAAAGCGGCAAGCGTTGTTCCCATCCATCTTCACGTCGAAGGAATAGAGAATCCAGGTACTCTCCTTCATGAAAGTGGACGACTTGACTCCTCCGGCGACTCCCGCATTGTCGCCATTCGACAGAGAGAACTCGCTGCCCTTGGTGGCGATCATCATGCCCCCGTCCGCCTTTACGGTGGTCGTGCCTTTCGCCAGGGTAACCGACTGCGAGATGTTCGGATAAGGTATCGGAACCGGACCGGCGGGGGACGGTGTCTTGCAGACATCGGGGATCGTGGCGATGGAAATGCCGTTGCTGCCCTTGTGGACCAGCGAATTGGCGACGCCATTGACCTTGACGGTAACCGGCATGCGTCAGCCCCTCATCCCGCGGCCGATGTCGTTCCCGGGACAGGCGATTGCCGCCGCCGCCCGCTCCCCCATCTCGGCGCTCGACCATACAAAAGCCAACCGGCCTTTCGCATAGCTCTTCTGGGCCGCAGCACAGGCCAGCGTCAGGTGAAGAGGCGCACCGGCAGCCGCCACATCTCCCCAGCAGTCGGCCGGCGAGATGAAGTCGGAAGGCGATTCGAAATACTCTTTCGTGCGTAGCGCGGTGAATCCAAACTCGTCGGCGCGGTAGGGCTCGCCGTTCATATCACAATAAATGTCGCTCACCTTGGCCCCTGCCGGCAGGCAGGCCAAGGCACCGCGGAAGGCTTCGGTCAGCCCCTCTCCAATGCAAACGGTCTCGGTCTTGATTCGCTTCGGCTCGTGGGCCGTACCCACACCCAGTATGGTCGCCAACGGCCGCAGATGCCGCTGCGTGGCCTCACTGTCGCGCATGAGCAGAATTGCCGCCCCCGCCTCCCCAGGAATGAAGCCCCAAGCGTTGTTCAACTTGCCGGCTCCGTGCAGTTGATCGCAGGACTCCAGCCACTCCAGGGTCTCGGGTTCGATCCAACTATCGGCGCCCGCCACCACGCAAACATCGAGTGCGCCCTGGTGCAGCTTGGCGCAGGCGGCCTGCAGGCCCAATAGCCCGCCGGCGTGGCCGGCCTGGAAAGTCGCGGCACCGCCGAAAACCGACTTGTAGCGACGCTTCAGCCGAACCAAGAGGTCAGAACTGATGTTTTCGGGCAGGCCCGGCCTCGGGCTGGGTAGTGCCAGGGCCAAGGCCCAGCGCGCCGAGGTGCCGCTAGGCGGTTCAAGGACCGCCAGCGCCTCGTCGATGGCGGTGAAAAGCAGCAGTTCAAGCCGGTCCGCCCCCCGCACGTCGATGTCGAGCCAAGGCGCGATTGCTGCGCGCATCGGCTCGCCCGCCGTGTCGATCATGTTCGGGTGCTCGGTGAAGCCGGTGATGCCGGCACGCACCGCCGCCGCACTGGACCATGCGCCACGTCCCACCGCAGTGTTCGCCCCCATCCCGACGATGACCACCGGTTCGCTCATACGCAATAGCCTCTCAGGCCGACTCCCGCTCGACGCCGTCAGTCGACGGCGCGCTCCCGAAGCGATTGTCCGCGAAGGTGATCACCGTGCGTTCGAGCTTCTGCACTTTGAAGTGGCAGGGTAGCGCGCTGTGCCAGACGAGAGAGACGCGCGGAAAATCCGGTTCAAGGATCACGGTATGCAGTTGGCGGTTCTGGTGTATTTCCCTGCTGCCATCGTAGAACCGCGTCTCGAAGGCGAAACAAAGCTTGGGCAGCGTGAAGCGCAGGTCACCGCCAGGTGTCAACCGCAGCAAAACCACCGACTCACCGCCGGCCAGAAACTCTGGCGCCTGTTGATCGGACGGTGCGCATTGGAAGTAGCGGTAGTCCAGGTCTTCGGCCAGCAGTGGCTGGCGCGTTTTCATCCAATTGTCGTCGTAGGTGCCGGCAAACCCCACACGCGGTTGCCAATGGCTGGCAATGGCACCGAAGCCGGCTGGCGGCGGGCGATCCTCCCACGCCCCGACTAGATTCCTGGGGTCTTCCACGTTCGGCAACATCATGCCAATGGCATTGGTGCCGGAAACGGCGAACCCGGTGCCGAGAGGATTGCGCCAGTCCCAGTCTTTGTCAGGAGTCTCCGACTTGGCGTCGAAACCGCCAAAAGCGCGCTCATAGACGATGGGCATCTTGTCGAATGGCTGAGGCTCGGAAGGGCCGGCGTCGGTCCACCGGCGATCGCCAAAGACGCGCAGCATCTTCTGTACCGGTCCGAGCTTGAACCCAACGTCGGTCTGCGGAACGGATCCCCCTGCCGGTGCATAGGCGTGCCCGACCACAATCACGTCCGTGGTCTTCTTGGTCAACACCAGATCGGCGTCGTACTTGATGCTGCTCTTGCCGGGTTCCCCGTAGTGCTCGGCCAACCGCAGCACGGGCGGTTGTTGTTCGGATACCTGGGTGCTGCCGTCGGGCCGGATATCGAATGTGGCTTTGACGGCCACCAGCCAGATCTCGGCCCCGTCGCGGTCCCGCACCCAACCGCGTTCTGCCGCAAATGGGGTACGGTTGTCTATCTGCCACATGATTTGGCTTGTCTCGGACCGCCTAGTTGAGTTCGATGGCGGCGCCTTTGACCTTGTTGCAGCCGGAGGATCGGCTCACGATGTAATTGCCCTTGATGAGGACCTTGCCGGCACGCGTCAGGGTGATGCTCGCATCGCCGCAGCGCAGGACGATCTCGCGCTCCGCCTCGATGACATGCCGCTCGCCGTCCGCCTGAACGGTAACCCCGATTGCCGGGGCGGGCGTGTCCTCGACCAGCGCTTTTCGTTCGATTACCCCCATAACGATCGGCGCCTGCGGATCGCCCCCATCGAAAAGCACCACGACATCGCTGCCGATCATGCCCCGCCTCAAGGGCAAGGTGGACCGCGCAGGCACGACCTCGCCGGGGCAGACAGACAGGTTCGAAATCAGCGGCTGATCCAGCAGGTCGAAACCCTGCAACCGCCCTACCGCCGGAGCCGTTGCCAGTTTCCATGGAGGCAAGCCCGCCAGAGCCGTTGCCGACCCGCCGATTTCTTCCAGGCCGGGGAAACTGTCGGCCAAAGTCTCGGCCGCGATGGCGATGAATGGGTCTTCCGCGCGATTCATGCTGTCGATCCTCAGAGCTTGTGAATAAATCTGCTGCGCGGGCGGTCTGCTTCGTTGCTCGCTCGGTCGCGCCTCGCAGCCCATTCCGCTAGCGACGATTTCTTTGCAACCTCTTAGTTGATTCCGACCTTGGAACCCTTGATCACCACGTCGCTGCTCGCTTTGGCGTTGATCTTCCCGGAACCCTCGATGGTGATGTCCTTGCCCTTGATCACGATGGTGCCATCCTTCTTCATCATGATGCTCGCGCTGCCGGTCTTGATCGTGATCGAGTCGCCGGCATCCAGGAACAGATTCTTGCCCA
>JBAWHH010000423.1:0-2362 GCA_049593715.1 Rhodocyclaceae bacterium | reverse complement strand
CGTCAGGATCACGCTGCGGCGCTCGTAGCGCTCGGCCAAAAAGGTAAACATCACCTCCATTTCGTCCCGGCTATGCTGCACGTAGCCGATGTCGTCGAGGATCACACACGCGAAGCGGTCGAGGCGGGCCAGCTCGCGCGGCAGGCGCAGGTCGCGCTTGGCGGCCAGCAGCTGCTGCACCAGGGCCGCCGTGCTCGTCCAGTAGACCGTGTGGCCCTGCCGGATGAGCTGATGGCCCACCGCCGCTGCGACATGACTTTTCCCTGTCCCGGGCTTCCCGACGGCGATCACATTCACCGCCTGGGCGAGAAAGGTGCCGCTCTGGAGGCGCTCAATCTGCTGGGCCAGCACTGCGCCGAACCGGCCCAGGTCGAGCTGGGCCATGGTTTTCTCACGCGGGAGATGCGATTCGCGCAGCAGTCGCTCAAAGCGGCGCTGCTCGCGGTAGGTCGCCTCCTGCTGCACGAACGCGTAGAGAAAGGCCGCGTGGGTCAGGCCCTCTTTGGCCGCCCGTAAGGCTAAGGCATCGACCTCGGCCGGCGTATGGTGCAGCTGGACGGCGTGCAGCAGCTGCGTCAGCTCCTCATGACGATTAGTCACCGGCACACCTCGTCTCCAGCAGGGCGTCATAGACGTGGAAATCGAACTGCGGTGTGCTGAGCTGCGGGACGGCAGGCGGCTCGGTCGTCCGCACCAGCTCACGCACGGCGTCAAAGGTGGGGGTCGTACCGCTCTCGGCCAGCAGGGTCAAGGCGGCGATCACATCAAGCTCGCTGGTTGCGGCGGCCAGATGCAGCACCCGCACGTACTCCTTGTCGGCCCGACTGGGCTGCTGGGCGAGCAGGGTGTCATAGGCGACCCGAAAGGCGGTCGTCGGGAAGAGCTCGTCGCGAAAGCGATACTGGGCAAAGGCGCCGGGCTTGCGCACCAGCGACCAGATCAGGTGGCGATAGTCGATGTGGGAGCCAAAGCGCCCGTGCAGGCGCGGTAGGGTCAACGTCAGGGTGCTCCCGACGTAGAGTTCGAGCGTTTCGGCCCGGACGCGCACGGTGAGGGTCACGCCAATCAGGCGCGAGGGTACCGAATAGGTGTTGTGCAGCACGCGGATGGTGCTGAAGCGGGTGACGGTGACTGGCAGCTCACGACAGGGATGCAGCGGGGTGGTGGGCAAGGGGTTCAGGGTGTCCAGCTCGGTCGTCCAGCGCAGCTGGCGGGTCTGGTTGCGCTTGCGGGCCAGCTCCTGGAGCCAGGCGACATAGCAGGCGCGGTCGGCAAAGTCGCGGCTGCCCCGCGCCCGGAGCGCCTGGTCCACGGCCTCCTTGAAGCGGTGGTGGGCCTGCTCGACATCGCCGTTCTCGTGGGCTTCGCCGGCGGTATTGGTCGAGGGCGTCATACCGTAGTGGGTCATCAAGGCCAGGTAGCCGTCCGTCCAGCGCCGCTGGCCGTCGGGTTCGATGGTCTGGACGGCCGCCGAGAGGTTGTCGGTGCGGTGGTTCTCGGGCACGCCGCCAACCTGCCAGAGGCAGAACTCCAGCCCCTCAGCGAGGGTCTCAAAGCTCTCGGTGAAGCAGAGGGCGACGGCCTCGATGTTGGAGTAGGTCAGCACGAAGTGGAAGAGCAGATGCGGGAAGGGCGCGCCGGCGATGGTGATCGCCAGTTCCTCCATGTGGGTGAAGTCGGACTGGCCGCGCTGGCCGGGCTGGTGGATCTGTTCAAAGATGACGTCGTGATCGGGGCCGTGGAGGGCGCGCCAGGTGGCGACATGGCGCTGGAAGCTGCGCAGCTGGCCGGGGGCGTAGCGGTCAGGATAGCGCTCAGTGAGGATAGTAAAGAGCGTCTTGGCCTGGAGCGCCGAGTCGCGCTGGAGTTCCTGCTCGACCCAGGACCAGTCGGCGAGAAAGGGATTGGCGCGCGTGCGGTAGTCGCGCGCTTGGCGCAAGCCACTGGGGAGGGTGGCCGCGCGCAGATACTTGCGGGCGGTGGGCACACTCATCCCGGCGCGGGCGGCGGCTTGTTCGAGGGTCTTGCCCTTCGTGCGGGTGCGGAGCATCAGCTGTACCTCGGTGTCGGTTTTCATGAACCCTCCTTCTGAGGGCCATGGTACGGGAATGCGGGGCAAGCGGGTGAGCCGCGAAGGGAAAGTTCTAATCGTCATGAGGTTCCAATATACCGCGTCGTTGGACACCTCATCCCCATCGGCTCGCGGTTGAGCACTGAAATATCAGATCAACCAGGTGGGGTTGGGCAGACCCTCTTCGCCTCATCCCCATCGGCTCGCGGTTGAGCACTGAAATGCGCCAAGTTGCTGGCGCTTGATGGCATCCGGGGAACGCCTCATCCCCATCGGCTCGCGGTTGAGCAC
>JBAWHH010000422.1:0-9763 GCA_049593715.1 Rhodocyclaceae bacterium | reverse complement strand
GGCTATCAGGATGGTGCATTGCGCTGGGTGTGTTGCCGACGCTGATGATCCAGTTCATCGATCCGGTGACCCGCGCCTTGGTCGGCACTGGCCTTGGCGAGCGCGCACGGGCGGAGGGCTGGCTGTTGCTGGCGCCCATGTCCATCGAACGGGCGAGCTACGGTCCTCTGCTTTTCCTTCTCGGAATCCTGGCGGGCTACGGTTTGGCTTTCATCCTGGTGCGCCTTTTCTACCATGGCAGGCTGCGGCGCGCACCCGCCTGGGACTGCGGCTATCCGTGGCAGACCCCACGGATGCAGGATACGGCGGAAGGCTTTGGTCAGCCCATCCGGCAGATTTTCGAGTCTTTTTTCCGCGTTGAGCGCCACCTTCCTAAACCCACCGACAGCCAGCCCTTCTATAAGGTGATCCTGGGTGACCATTTCTGGCATTGGCTTTACCTGCCCATCGCTCGGCTGGTGGAGTTCGTCGCGCAGCAGGTCGGGCGCCTGCAGCGCGGGCGCATCGCCATCTACCTGCTCTACAGCTTCCTGACGCTGCTATTTATGATGCTGGTGGTGCCGCGATGACGCTTTCCGGGTTCCTTTCCCAGCTTCTGGCGATTGGCGTTGCCTTGCTTCTGGCGCCGCTGCTGATGGGCTGGATCAACCAGTGGCGTGCCTGGCTGCAGAATCGCTCCGCCCCTGGGCTGCTGCAGCCCTACCGCATGCTGCACAAGCTGTTCAACAAGGAATCGGTGGTGGCGGAGAATGCTTCGCCACTGTTCCGCGTCGCGCCCTACGTGGTTTTCGGCTGCATGGTGCTCTCCTGCGCCATCGTGCCGACCTTGTCCACCGATCTGCCGCTGTCGCCCGCCGCCGATGCCATTGCGCTGGTCGGCCTGTTCGCCATGGCCCGGGTGTTCATTTCGTTGGCGGCGATGGACATCGGCACGTCGTTCGGTTCGATGGGCGCCCGGCGCGAAATGCTCATCGGCTTCCTGGCCGAGCCGGCACTGCTTACGGTGCTGTTCACCGCGTCCTTGATCGGCCAGTCCACGGCCCTGGCCAGCATCGTGGAAAACCTCGCCCACCGGCCTTTCGCGATTTATCCCAGCCTGGCTTTCGCCGGTATTGCTTTTGTCCTCGTGTCGTTCGCGGAAAACGCCCGCGTTCCGGTGGACAATCCGGCTACGCACCTGGAACTGACCATGATCCACGAGGCGCTGATCCTGGAGTATTCGGGCCGGCACTTGGCCTTGATCGAGTGGGCGGCGGCCTTGAAGCTTTTCTCCTATTCCTGCATTGGCCTGGCCCTGTTCCTGCCCTGGGGCATCGCGGAAGCCAATGCCCCGCTGGCTGTGGCGCTAGCAATTCCTGTCATGATGTTGAAACTCGCGGTGGGCGGCGTGGCGATGGCGTTGATCGAGACACTGAGCGCCAAGATGCGCATCTTCCGTGTGCCGGAGTACCTGGCGACGGCGTTTCTGCTGGCGGTCATCGGCATGTTGACTCACTTCCTGCTCGGGGCCTGAGCCGTGAACGCCCTTTCAAACCAGCTTATCAACCTGTTCGCGGCAGTGATTCTCATGCTGGCGTTCGCCATGCTGGCCCAGCGCCGCATCCTGACCCTGATCCACCTGTTCACGATGCAGGGGCTGGCGGTGGTTGGATCAACCGTCGTGGTGGCGTACGTCACCGACCAGCATCATCTCTATTTCTCCGCGGCGCTGACCATGGGGCTCAAGGTGGTGCTGATCCCTTACCTGCTGCATCGGTTAATCGCCAAGCTCAATGTGCGGTGGGATATCGAGACGCTGATCAACATTCCCACCATGATGCTGATCGGCATCGTGCTGGTGGTTCTTGCCTTCAACCTGTCCCTGCCCATCGCCAAACTATCTGCGTCCATCGCCCGCGGCACCCTGGGCATCGCGTTGGCCTGCGTGCTGCTTTCGTTCATCATGATGATCACCCGCTCGAAGGCGGTGCCCCAGGTGATCGGCTTTCTCGCCATGGAGAACGCGCTGTTCTTCGCCGCCACGTCGTCCACCTACGGCATGCCGATGGTCGTCGAACTGGGCATTGCTCTGGACGTGCTGGTAGGCGTGTTCATTCTCGGCGTATTCATGTTCCAGATCCGCGAGCAGTTCGACAGCCTGGACATCCGCAATCTGGAAAAGTTGAAGGAAGACTGAACCCATGCAAGCACTCGCTTTTGTCCTGGGCATACCTGTGGTGGGGACACTGGTGCTCGCTCTGGTGGGCAAGCGCGATTTCGCCCGGGACGTCAATGTGGCCTTCAGCCTTGGCACTTTCATTGCCGCGGCGGCGCTCACGGCCCGCATCGTCGCCGACGGCCCGCTGTTTGCCTTCCACAAGCAGTTGTTCATTGACCCGCTGAACGTCTTCCTCGTCACACTGACGGCTTTCGTCGGCTTCACCACCGCCGTCTTCTCCCGCCCCTACATGAGGGTGGAGCAGGATCACGGCAAGATGTCGCCGCGGCGGATGCGCCTCTATTTCGCCAGCTACCAACTGTTTTCCTTCACCATGCTGTTGGCGCTGATGACCAACAACCTGGGCATCCTGTGGGTGGCGATGGAGGCGGCAACCCTGACCACGGTGCTCCTGGTGTCGCTCTATCGCACGCCGGCTAGTCTGGAAGCGGCCTGGAAATACTTCATTCTCTGCGGTGTCGGCATCGCCCAGGCGCTGTTCGGCACCATCCTGCTCTACATGGCGGCCGATCGCGTGATCCCAGACGGCGTCGACGCTCTGCTGTGGACCAACCTGCAGGCGGTGAAAGGTCAGTTGAACCCGGACATCATCAGCCTGGCGTTCGTCTTTCTGCTCTTGGGGTATGGCACCAAGGTGGGCTTGGTACCGGTCCACAACTGGCTGCCAGATGCCCACGCCGAAGGTCCGACACCCATCTCAGCCGTGCTCTCGGGCCTGCTGCTCAACGTGGCGCTTTACGCCATCCTGCGCTGCAAGGTGCTGACCGATGGGGCCCTAGACAGCCGTTTCGCCGGCAATCTGATGATCGGGTTCGGGCTCTTGTCGGTGGTAGCCGCGGCGTTTTTCCTGTCGCGGCAGAAGGACGTCAAGCGCATGTTCGCCTACTCGTCCATCGAGCACATGGGGCTGATCACATTTGCCTTCGGCATGGGCGGGCCGGTGGCCAATTTCGCCGGGCTGCTACACATGACCGTGCATTCGCTGATCAAATCGGCCATCTTCTTTGCGGTCGGTCACGCCACGCAGAAAGCCGGCACGCAGATCATGGATGACATCCGCGGCCTCATCACCGTCAGCCCGACCGTCGGCTGGGGCCTCATGCTCGGCTCCATCGCCATTCTTGGCATGCCGCCATTCGGCGTGTTCGCCAGCGAATTCCTCATCCTCATCCACGCCATGCGCGAATTCCCCTGGGCCACGCCCTTGCTGCTGCTGGCGCTGGGCGTGGCGTTCGCGGCGATTTTCAGTCGGGTGCAGCCGATGGTTTTCGGCCAGACCTCGTTGAAACCGCTGGCCCATCCGCCGGCTTTATTGCCGGTATTTGCCCATCTCGGACTGGGGCTGATGCTCGGGCTCTACATCCCGCCGTACCTGGATACCTGGTACCGTCAGGCGGCGCGCATGATAGGAGGGTGAGCGCATGCGCATCGACGCGCTTGATCTGGATCTTGAACGCTTGCCGGCACCGCTTTCCATGGGCCGCCGAAGGGTTGGTGCGGCGCAATGGTCCTCCATCGCGATTGCCGTTGCGCAGACCGGTGGCCGGTTGGTGTCACTATGGGGGCGCTTTGGGCTGCGCGGAGATGAAGACGGTTGCATCGTGTCGGCGGCGTACGCCCTCCCCGAGGGCTTGGTCTGGATCGATCTCGCACTGGCGGGCGGCAATACCGGCTATCCCGATATATCCGGCGTGTTTCCCTGTGCAGGGCGCATGCAGCGGGCGGTAGCCGACCTGCTTGGCCTCAAGGCGGAAGGCGCCGCCGATCCCCGTCCCTGGTTCAATCACGGTGCTTGGCCGGCGGACCATTTCCCCCTGCGCCGCAGCGTCGGCGGTGGTGCCCAGGGCGATTGGCCGGAGGCCGGCGACTACCCATTCGTCAATGTTCGCGGCGATGGCGTGCACGAGATACCGGTCGGACCGGTCCACGCCGGGATCATCGAGCCGGGGCATTTCCGCTTTTCGGCGGTAGGGGAGAAGGTTCTCCGGTTGGAAGAGCGCCTCGGGTACAAGCACAAAGGCATCGACAAGCGCTTTCAGGACATGCCTGCGCACGATGGGTACCGCATGGCCGGGCGCGTTTCCGGCGACTCGACGGTGGCTTTTGCCTGGGCGTACTGCATGGCCCTGGAGACTGCGGCCAAATGCTTGGTCCCGCCCCGCGCTCAGTGGCTGCGGGCGTTGATGCTGGAACGCGAGCGGGTCGCCAATCATCTCGGCGACCTTGGGGCTCTCGGCAACGATGCCGCGTTCGCATTCGGCCTAGCGCAATTCATGCGGTTAAAGGAAGACTGGCTACGCCTGAATAAGGCCCTGTTCGGTCATCGCTTCATGATGGATCGCGTGGTACCGGGCGGGGTGAGCGTCGATCTCGACAGCGCAGGTGTGGCGGAGATCGTCACCCAGTGCGGCGCCGTTGCCGAAGAGGTGAGGGCGTTGAGTGCCATCTACGAAGGTCACTCCGGCTTGCAGGACCGCTTCATCACCACGGGGCGGGTAACGCCGCAGCAGGCCGTTCAACTCGGCCTGACTGGACTGGCGGGGCGCGCCAGCGGCATAGCCCGCGATCTGCGCGCCAACTACCCGATCGACCCTTACGCCGATTTGGATTTCCAGCTTGCGGGCCACCGCAACGGCGACGTCGCGGCCCGCGTTGCCGTTCGTTTCGCTGAACTGATGGAGTCCCTCCGGCTGATCAGGCTGATCGCCGAACACTTGCCGTTAGGATCCATCGTCCAGATTCCAGACCCCGTCACGCATGCGTCTCGCGGTGCTGGCTGGGTGGAGGGGTGGCGCGGCGAGGTGTTCGTGGCGATCGAGGTCGCCGACGACAACACCGTGGCGCGCTGCCATTGCCACGATCCATCCTGGCAGAACTGGCCGGTGCTGGAGCACGCTGTGATCGGCAACATCGTTCCAGACTTTCCGCTCATCAACAAGTCTTTCAACCTCAGCTACGCGGGGCACGACCGCTGATGTGGAAAACCCTGAAACAGATTGCCAGGACCGGCATCTGCAGCGAACCGCCGCCCCAGCCGGATCCGGCTCTGCACCTGGAAGCGCACCAGATTCAGCGCGAAATCCTGGACATACTCGGACAGGCCCTCACTATCCGCGAGGTGGATGCCGGTTCCTGCAACGGCTGCGAGCTGGAGATCCACGCTGTCAACAATGTCTATTACAACCTCGAAGGCCTCGGCATCAAGTTCGTGGCCAGCCCCCGCCATGCCGACATGCTGCTGGTGACCGGGCCGGTGACACGCAATATGGCGCGGGCGTTGCGGCGCACGTACGACGCTACGCCGGACCCCAAACTGGTGGTGGCGGTGGGCGACTGCAGCCTGGACGGAGGCATCTTCGGCGAGAACTACGCCTGCCTGGGCGGGGTCGGGAAAGTCGTCCCTGTGGACGTCTTCGTGCGCGGCTGTCCGCCGGAACCGCTGGAAATCCTCCGCGGCATTCTGACGGCCGTGCGCCGCAATGCCGATCCATACACCCCGTCCCCCGAGTCTCCCGACTGAGGCCCGCAGCGAACAAGCGGGGAAACCGATGTGGCGAGACCGCTCAGCGGCCGACGAACTCCGGCTTGGTCCGCGCCAGGAATGCTGCGTAGCCGATGCGGTAATCTTCGCTGTCCAGATAGGCGAAGTTGGCCCTGATCTCCTCTTCACTCAAGGGCGGAGCTTGGGTAGCGAGGCGACGCACCAAATGTTTGTGGAGTCGCGCCACCAGGGGAGCGCCGGCGGTAATTCGCTGCACCGTTGCGGCGACCTCCTGCTCTAAGGCGTCTTCGGTGACAACGCGGTTGACCAAACCTTTGGCATAAGCTTCGTCCGCCAGCATGATGCGGCCCTCAAGCAGAAGTTCGAGCGCCACTGAGGGATTGGCAATGCGTAGCAGGCCTCTCAACTCGCCGTGGGCGATGGCGAATCCCAACCGGTTGATGGGCACGCCGAAGCGGGCCGATTCTTCGCAAATCCGCAGATCGCAGGCGGAGGCGATTTCCAGTCCGCCGCCAATACAGTTGCCACGGATCATCGCCACCACCGGGTGGCGGCATTGAGACACGGCTTCCAGGGCGCCGGCTACCCATCTGTCATGATAGACGCGCGCGCGCTCCAGCGTGTCCCGCAGCGTGGCAAATTCGTGGATGTCGCCGCCGGCGGCGAAGTGCCTGCCAGCGCCGCGCACCACGATGCAGCGCAAGTCGTCATCGGCAGACAGCGATTCCAGCTCCGCTTTCAACTGGCGCCACATTTGGGCATTGACGGCATTGAGCTTAGCCGGATTGTGCAAGGTGACGGTCGCGACGACACCGTCGCGGGAAACAAGGATTTCTCCACTCACTTTGTGTTGCCCGAAGAATTGTGACTGACCGCCAGTAGCGGCGGGACCAATGCGGGTTGTTTGTGCATCGCCGCAACGGACGATGCCCTCTGATGCCGAGAAAATGACGCTATGATCTTGCGGCGGCGCATCACCAAGAGGAAAACCGGCACGTTGCGCCGAAATCACACGATGCCGGCGAAAGGTTGCTTTCGTAATTCTGCTTCAAGTAGTATCGCGGCAAGGCGCACGCTGTCAAGGTTCTCGCCACGGTAGCCACAATGCTTTTGTCAGTGGCCAAATCCGCACTCCGCGCAACGTTCCATCTCGCACACAAGGAATTTCCATGGCCGACTCCAAGTTTCCCGCAGCAGCCGTTCCCGGCCTCGACACATGGGCCAAAGCCGCCGCCAAGTCCGCCCCAGGGGGCGATGTCTCTGCACTGACTTGGCATACTCCGGAAGGTCTCGAGGTGAAGCCGCTTTACACCGCGGCAGATGTGGCCGACCTCCCATACGGCGATACGCTTCCTGGTTTTGAGCCTTTCCTGCGGGGTCCGCAGGCCACCATGTACGCCGTGCGGCCGTGGACCATCCGCCAATACGCGGGTTTCTCCACGGCAGAGGAGTCCAACGCGTTCTATCGCGCCAATCTTGCTGCAGGGGGGCAGGGCGTATCCGTCGCTTTCGACCTTGCTACCCACCGCGGGTATGACTCGGACCATCCCCGGGTCGTGGGCGACGTGGGCAAGGCAGGGGTCGCCATCGACTCCGTGGAAGACATGAAGATCCTCTTCGACGGTATTCCGCTGGAAAAGGTGTCAGTGTCGATGACGATGAACGGGGCGGTGCTTCCCGTGCTGGCGGGATACATCGTCGCCGCCGAGGAGCAGGGCGTTGCCCAGGACAAACTCTCGGGCACCATCCAGAACGACATCCTCAAAGAGTTTATGGTGCGCAACACGTACATCTATCCGCCTGAGCCTTCGATGCGCGTCGTCGGCGATATCATCGGCTACACGGCGGAGCACATGCCGAAGTTCAACTCGATCTCGATCTCCGGCTACCACATGCAGGAAGCGGGCGCCAACCAGACACTCGAGTTGGCTTTCACGCTGGCGGACGGCAAGGACTACGTGCAGACGGCGCTGTCCAAAGGCATGGACGTGGATGCGTTTGCCGGGCGGCTGTCGTTCTTCTTCGCTATCGGCATGAATTTCTACCTCGAGGTCGCCAAGCTGCGCGCGGCACGGCTTCTTTGGTGGCGCATCATGAAGGGATTCAACGCCAAAAATCCGAAATCAATGATGTTGCGCACCCATTGCCAGACGTCCGGCTGGTCCTTGTCGGAACAGGATCCATACAACAACGTGGTGCGCACGACGATTGAAGCGATGGCGGCCGTGTTTGGCGGCACCCAGTCGCTGCACACCAACTCACTGGATGAGGCCATCGCGCTACCGACTGCGTTCTCCTCTCGTATCGCCCGCAACACCCAGTTGATCATCCAGGAAGAGACCCACATCTGCAATGTGATCGACCCCTTCGCCGGTTCGTATTTGATGGAGCGGTTGACCCAGGACATGGCCGACAAGGCTTGGGAGATCATCGAGGAAGTCGAGAAGATGGGCGGTATGACCAAGGCCGTCGAATCCGGGTGGGCCAAGCTCAAGATCGAGGCCAGCGCCGCGGACAAGCAGGCCCGGATCGATTCGGGCAAGGATGTCATCGTTGGCGTGAATAAGTACAAGCTGAAACAGGAAGATGCCATTGAAACCCGGGAGATCGACAACACCGCGGTGCGCGAGGCGCAGGTCGCCCGTTTGGCGAGCATCAAGGCTAGCCGTGACGGCGCCGCCGTGCAAAAGGCCCTGGAAGCGCTCACTGCGTGTGCCTCTGGCGGTGACGGCAACCTGCTCGACCTGACCGTCAAGGCGATCCGCTTGCGCGCGACCGTTGGCGAGGTTTCCGACGCGCTGGAGAAGGTGTGGGGCCGTTTCCGCGCCACGACCCAGAGTGTCTCCGGCGTCTATGGCGCCGCTTTTGCAGAAGACTCCGGTTGGCAGCAACTCAAAGGCGAGATTGATGCCTTCGCCAAGGAAGAAGGACGCCGCCCCCGCGTCATGGTCGCCAAGCTCGGGCAGGATGGCCACGACCGCGGCTCCAAGGTGGTGGCGACGGCCTTTGCCGACCTTGGTTTCGACGTCGATATCGGGCCTCTGTTTCAGACACCCGAAGAGGCAGCGCGTCAGGCCATCGAGAACGACGTCCATGCCATTGGCGTGTCGACTTTGGCGGCGGGCCACAAGACGCTGGTCCCGGCACTGGTCGCGGCCTTGAAAGACCAAGGGGCTGAGGACATCATCGTCTTCGTCGGCGGCGTGATCCCGCATCAGGATTACGACTTCCTCAGGCAGGCGGGGGCCAAGGGGATTTTTGGTCCCGGCACGCCGATTCCGGCAGCGGCGACGGAAATTCTGGCGGCGATCAAGAAATCGCGCATAGCAGCTTGACGCCCCTTTCCTGTCGCTGGCCGTTCCGCCGCAAAAGAACTGTGCTCGCCGACCGCTTGTTTTTCCGCTGCCCCGGGGTGCAGGCATGAATGCGCCATCGGCGGAGAGCGCAAGCGCCATCGATCCGGCGGACCAGCGTCTGGTGGATGGTGTGCTGGCGCATCAGACTCGGGCGTTGGCAAAGACCATCACCCTAATTGAGTCAGTGCGCAGCGATCACCACCGGCGTGCCCAGCGGGTGCTCGAACGGCTTCTGCCGCACAGTGGCAATTCCGTCCGAGTGGGAATCTCCGGAGTCCCCGGGGTGGGGAAATCCACCTTTATCGAGGCACTCGGCCTGTTTCTCATTGGGAAGGGCCATCGCGTGGCGGTGCTGGCGGTGGATCCGTCGAGTTCCGTTTCGGGTGGCTCGATCCTGGGCGACAAGACCCGCATGGAGCGCCTTTGCCAGCAACCGATGGCGTTCATCCGGCCGTCACCGACCAGCGGTTCGTTGGGGGGCGTGGCGGAGAAGACGCGCGAGGCAATGCTGGTCTGCGAAGCGGCCGGATTCGACGTGATCATTGTCGAAACGGTTGGTGTTGGGCAGTCGGAAACAGCGGTGGCAGGGATGGTGGACGTTTTCGCCCTGCTGCTGCTTCCCAATGCCGGCGATGAGTTGCAGGCGATAAAGAAAGGCATCGTGGAACTGGCGGATCTGCTGGTGAT